>JBGPYK010000266.1:0-4445 GCA_041493245.1 Methylomirabilia bacterium
CACCGTGCAGGCGCCGCACTGGGCGATGCCGCAGGCGTACTTCGTCCCGGTGAGCATGAGCGGCTCGCGCAGCGCCCACAGGAGTGGCATGTCGGGTTCGACGTCGAGGTTCTGAGGTCGGCCGTTGACGACGAGTGAAACCATGAGGCCCTCCAGGTCAGGAGATGGCGGCATTATAGATCCGGCCTCGCCGAAGAACTCGTGAATCGCCGCAACGCGAAACCGGTGGGGGGTGTCGGGGAGGAGCGGCGGTCGCTCCCCCCGACGTTGATCAGTCTACTCGGACGGCGGCAGGGCCTCACCCGTGACGTACGGCGCGGCCGCCCTGGGCCCCGCCGTCCGGCGCACGCGCAGGGTGGCCACGATCGGCCGGTGGTCGGACGCTACGCGCGCCAGCCGACTCCGGTGGACGTGGAACTCCTGGCCCTCCAGCTCCACGTCCCAGTACAGGCGGTCCAGGGCGAAGAGCGGGAACACGGCCGGATGCGTGCGCCGCATCCGCCGCATCGGCGACGAGAACTCGCGCTTGAGGCTGCGGGACACCGGGCCCCGGTGCCACTCGTTGAAGTCGCCCATGAGCACGCGGGGGCCCGCGAGCGCGGCCGAGTCGCGGATGAAGGTGGCGAGCAGATCCACCTGCTTGCGACGCTCGCGCAGGGCGAGCCCGAAGTGGCAGTTGAAGACGTGCAGGGGGCGGCCGTCGACGTTGAGGTCGACACGGAGGCAGGCGCGCGGCTCGCGGGCCCCGAAGCTCAGGTCCTGGGCCGCCCAGCCCAGGATGGGCAGCCGGCTCAGCACCGCGTTGCCGTACGTCCCGCCGCGGTAAAGCCGCGCGACGCCCATGACGAGCTCCATGCCCAGCCTGTCGGCGAGGTACGCCGCCTGGTCCGCGTGGGCCGCGCCCTCCTCGCGGATGACTTCCTGTAGCCCGATGACGTCGGGGGCGATCTCCGCGATGACGCCGGCGACCCGATCGAGGTCGAGACGCCGATCGAGGCCCCGCCCGCGGTGGATGTTGTAGCTGCTGACGACGACTTGCCTCACGCCGCCCGGGGCGCCTCCAGGTAGGCGGCGAAGTGCGGGTAGAGCTGGATCGGGTGCGTGATGGGCAACGTCAGAAGCGCGCCCGGGGGCGCCACGACGAACGTGTGCAGCTCATCTGCCGAGGGCCCGGCGTGGGCGCCCACCTCGCGGACGTAGGAGACGTTGCCCTCGGGCGTGTCGTTGCCGTAGATCACGAGGTCGCCCGCACTCGGCATCGCCATGAGGTCGCGGATGCCGGCGAGCACGAGCGGCAGGTCGTCGCGGCCGGCGAAGGGTCCGGGTTCGTCGAGCCCGAGGCGGTAGCGCGTGCCGCGCCAGACGCAGATCGGGCCGTCCATCGACCGCGTGAGGACGAAGCCGATTCCCCGCCCCCGCGAGAGATCGTCGACGAGCGAGGGCGCCCGCCGATCGATCGCCTCGACCGGCAGCGGCGCTTCGCTGTCGAGGAAATACACGAAGGCGTTCGGACCGGCGGCGATGACGCGGACCCCGTCACGCTCCCGCACCCGGCGCGGCTCGCCCAGGAGCCAGGGGAAGTCGCTTTCGAGGTAGTTCACGAAGCGCTGCCAGATCCCGGGCGCGGCGTGGCGCCGGTACGCCTGAATGCCGCGCACCAGCCGGCGCCCGCGCGGACGCTCGGGCGCGACCTCGTGCTGGTGCGCGGGGATGAGGAACTCGTCGAAGAGGTGGCGCGCGAACGGCTGGCCCCCGACCAGTGTTCCGTACGGCGTGCACAGCGCCTGACCGTGGTCGGACAATACGTACAGGTCGTACTGGTACTCGGGAACGCGTCGCAGCACCCGCGCGAGCTGCCGGATCGAGCGGTCCACGCGCCGAAGCGCGTGCAGCGCGCGGCGATGACGCGGGCCGAAGGCGTGGGCGAAGACGTCGTAGTCCAGGTAGTTGACGTAGATCGCGGGGACGCCGGCGTAAAGGTCACGCGAGACCGCGAGCGTGAAGAGCTGGCGGAGCCACACGGAGACGCCGATCTTGAGGAAGAGCCATTTCCAGCCGCGCGCCACCTCCGTCACGGGGTCGGCGACGAGACGGAGGAGCGCCCGCACCAGCTCGACCGCCGTGCGGAAGACCCCCTTGACCAGCACCCAGGCGAGGACGATGAAGGCCGAGATCGCCCGTAAGAGACCGCACCCCGATGGCCGCTTGAGCATCGCGAAGCTGAAGACGTTGTTGGCGGCGCCGCCCGTGAAGACGCAACCGTAGGTGCTCCCGCCCTCGAGGATGCCGCGGCGCCCCGCCGCCTGCACGGTCTCGACGAGCGCGGCGTCCCCGCCGCGGGGGAAGTAGACGTCACGGCGGCGGCGCTTGTCGTGGTAGTGGAACCCAGGAATGTCGGGGCGCACCCCGTACATCGCCGCCATCTGGAACGCCGGCGTGGAGGTCGGCATCCCCACGCTCATCGGGTGCAGACGGTAGCCTCGCCCGTGGAGCAGACGCGAGAGAAACGGCATGCGACCCTGGGCGATACCGAGCTCCAACACCGCGCGGGAGAGGCCGTCGATCTGGACGATGACCAGGCGTCGCCGGCTCCGCGAAGGCGGCGGGCCGAGACGGAGACGCCGCACGAGGCGATCAACGAGGTGCTGGAGGCCGAGGACGAGGTCGTCGAGCGCCATCGCCTGTAGTGTAATATCCGACCGCCATGGACGCGAACGCCGCGATCGTCGCCCGCGTGCGTGAGTTCGTCGAGTCCGAGGTACGGCCCGTCGCCGCCGCGCTGGAACGCGCGGACCGCTACCCGCACGCGCTGGTCGCGCGCATGCGCGAGCTTGGGCTCTTCGGCGCCCTCGTGCCCACCGCGTATGGGGGCCTCGGCCTGGACGTCACCACCTATGCCCGGATCATCGAGGAGCTGTGCCGCGGCTGGATGTCGCTGGCGGGCGTGATCAACAGCCACACGATGGCCGCCCTCATCGTCCTCGACCACGGGACCGACGCCCAGCGGGCGCGCTTCCTGCCGCGCTTCGCCCGCGGCGAGGCGCGCGGCGGCCTCTGCCTCACCGAGCCCCACGCCGGGTCGGACGTCCAGGCAATCCGCACGGTGGCGCGCCGCGGGGACGGCGGTTACGTCCTCAACGGGACGAAGATGTTCGTCACGAACGGACGCGAGGGCAACACCTTCGCCGTCCTCGCCGTCACCGACTCCGCCGCCGCGCCCCGGCACCGTGGCATGTCGTGCTTCGTCGTGGAGAAAGGGCACCCGGGCCTGCGCGTGGCCCAGAGCATCGGCAAGCTCGGCTACAAGGGCATCGACACGGCCGAGCTGGTCTTCGAGGACGTCGTGGTGCCCGCCGATCACCTGGTGGGCGGGGTCGAGGGCCGCGGGTTCAAGCACGTGATGAGCGGCCTCGAGGCCGGCCGCATCAACATCGCCGCGCGCGCCGTCGGCGTCGCCCAGGCCGCGCTGGACGAGGCGCTCCACCAGGTGCGCGCCGACGACGACGGCGCCGCCGCGATGCTCGCCGACATGGCGACTCGCCTCGCGGCGGCGCGGACCCTCACCTACTGGGCGGCGGGGATGAAGGACCGCGGCGAGCGCTGCGACCTCGAGGCGGGCATGGCGAAGCTTGCGGCCTCCGAGGCCGCGCAGGAGCTGGCCGTCCTCGGCCTGCGCGTCCACGGCGAGGTGGGCCAGCTCACCACGCTGCCCGCCGAGCGCCTCTATCGCGACACCCCACTCATGATCATCGGCGAGGGCACCAACGAGATCCAGCGCCTCGTCATCGCCCGCCAGCTCCTCGAGCGCTTCGGCGAGCGTGGCGCCGCGCCGGGCGCGAGCGACGGCGAGCAAGAGGAGCGCCGGCGGCTCGTGCTCGCGGTCCGCCAGGTCGTCGACAAGGAGATCGTCCCCGTCGTGCCGGAGTACGAGCGCGACGACCGCTACCCGGAGCCTCTCATGCGGACGATCGCCGATCTCGGAATCCTCGGCGCCCTCGTTCCTCCGGACCTCGGCGGGCTCGGCCTCGATCTCGCGACGTCCGCGCTGATCGTCGAGGAACTGGCGCGGGGGTGGACGACGGTGGCGGCGGTGGTGGCTACTCACCTAGTCGCGACCGACGCCTTCGCGCGCTTCGCGACCGACGACGGACGCCGCCGTCTGCCCGCGATGACGCGGGGCGATCTCTGGGCGGCGAGCGCGCTCTCCGGCGCGGTACGCGCCGTCCGCGACGACGGCGCCCTCGTCCTCACCGGCGCCACCGGCCTCGTCGACAACGCGGCGCGAGCCCGGGTCTTCGTCGTGCTCGCCGGCGGCGACGACGCCACACCGCTCGCCCTCGTCGTGGAGAGAACGGCGCCGGGCCTCGCGGTCGAGCTCGCGCCACCCACCATCGGCGCGCGCGGACTCGGCGCCGGCCGCCTCGTCCTCGACCGCGTGCGCGTCG
>JBGPYK010000328.1:0-3944 GCA_041493245.1 Methylomirabilia bacterium
CTCGACGGCACGGCGAATCGTCTCCGGTGTGTGGTGGAACGCTCCGACCAGGGTCAACTCCTCGTAATGGACTCGTCGCGTGTCGAGCGCCACCGTCGTGCCCGGCGCGCAGCCACCGAAGAATACCACAGTCCCTCCGCGGCCGGCCGCGTCCATCGCCTGGGCCCAGACCTCCGGCCGCCCGGTGGCGTCGATCGTGACGTCGGCACCGCGGCCCCCGGTCATGGCCCGAAGGTCCGATACCAGATCTGGCGAGGCGGTCGCGTCCACGCACTCCGCGATCTTCAGCGCGGACACGCGGTCGAGCCGGAAGCCGGCCTTGCCCACGACGATCACGCGGGCCTTTCGGGCGGCGGCGACCATCGCTAAGAGGCATCCGAGCGGGCCGTGGCCGAAGATGACGACCGTGTGGCCGTCCTCAACACGGCCGCGCTCGATCCCGAGGAGCGCGCACGCGAGCGGCTCGGCGAAGGCCGCCCGGGCCGGCGCCAGGGACGGCCGGTGCTTGATGACGTTGCGGGCGACCAGCCGGTCCGGCAGCGCGATCGCCTCGCCGTAGGCGCCGTTGACGAAGAGCAGATCCTCGCAGAGGTTGGGCCGGCCGCCCAGGCACGGACGGCACTCCCCGCAGGGAGCCGAGTTGGCGGCCACCACGCAGTCGCCCTCGCGCAGGTGGCGGACGCCCGTGCCGACCGCCGTCACCCTGCCCGCCAGCTCGTGGCCGAACACCGTCGGCACGTGGGGGATCATCACGGGATGGCCCCGCCGCAGCGTTTTGACGTCCGTCCCGCACGTCAGCGCGGCGGCGATCGTCACGACCACTTCTCCGGCGCCCGGCACCGG
Organism: Methylomirabilia bacterium; assembly: GCA_041493245.1. GTDB lineage: Bacteria > Methylomirabilota > Methylomirabilia > Rokubacteriales > CSP1-6 > DATHGT01. The sequence continues at coordinate 844 of JBGPYK010000328.1, forward strand.
CCACGGAACCTCCTCCTCACGGAGATCGCCCGGCCCGTGGAACACGACGGCCCTCATGGCGTCACGAACACCTTGAGCGCCAGATAGCGCCGCATGAGATCCACCCCTTCCCCGAGCCGCTCGAGCGGAACGCGGTGGGTGATCAGCCCGTCCACCAGGACCTCGCCCGTCGCGATCAGGTCGAAGGCGGCGGCGAGATCCGCGGGCGACGACGAGTACGTGCTGGTCACGGTCAGCTCGCGGTGGTAGAGCGTCTCGAGCGGCAGCGGCAGCGAGTCTCCCGCACCCCCGGCGAAGTAGTGGATGCCGCCTCCGTCACGCACGACGCCCTCGACCCACGGCAGCACGGCGACGCCGCCTCCGGTCACGATGACCTGATCGGCGCCGCGCCCGTCAGACAGCTCCCGCACCGCGGCGGCCCCCTCCTCCGGCGTGCCGCCAACGGCGGCGCCCAGGCGCTTGGCCAGCTCGGCGCGCGCGGGCAGCCGGTCGGCGCCGACCACGGCGGCCCCGGCGCGGACGAGGAGCTGGACGAGCAGGCAGCCGATGGACCCGAGACCGACGACAACAGTGGTATCGCCCGGCTCCACCCGCGCCCGGCGGACCGCGCGGTGACAGCACGCGAGCGGCTCGACGAACGAGGCGGCCTCGTCGCCGAGCGACGGCGGCAGGCGGAAGGTGGCGTACCGCACGTTGTCGGCGGGGACCCGCACGTACTCGGCGAAGCCCCCGGGATCGAGGTGGCTCGCCTTGAACGCCCGACACATCGACGCGCTGCCGCGCCGGCAGTAGTGGCAGGCGCCGCACGGCACGTGGTGGGCCGCGACGGCGCGGTCGCCGACGGCGAACCCGCTCACCCCGGCACCCACCTCGACGACGTCACCCACGACCTCGTGGCCGAACACCATCGGATGCAACGCCGGCGACGGCACCAGCTTGGCGATGTCCGAGCCGCAGAGCCCGCAGCCCCGGACGCGGAGCAGGATCTCGCCGGGGCCGGCGCCAGGTCGGGGCCACTCCTCGATGTCCAGGTGCTCACCGCGGAAGACGGCGGCCCTCACGCCGCCATTCCCCGCCAGGCCGCGGTCGTCCCCCGGCGCGCCGCGCCCCAGCAGCGGAGCGCGATTACCAGCTTCCGCCGGGTCGGCACCGTCACGCGCTCGCCAAAGACCCGGTAGCGCCGGCGCTCGATCGCGTCGAGGAGCGCCCAGTAGATCTGTCCCATGATCTCCGCGGCGACGAGCGAACGCGCGTCCGCGCGGGGGAAAGCGTCGTGCGCGGCGCGATAGAATCGCCGCGCGCGCTCAGCCTGCTGCGCCATGAGGCCCGCGAAGGCGTCCGTGTAGCGGCCGGCGCGCAGGTCGTCCCCCGTGACGCCGAATGTTCTCAGATCCTCCTGGGGCACGTAGACGCGCCCGGCCCGCGCGTCACTTCCCACGTCGCGCATGATGTTCGTGAGCTGGAGCGCGATGCCGAGGTTCTTCGCGTACTGCCGGGCGCCGGGGTCGGTATAGCCGAAGATCTCGATGGCGGCGAGCCCGACCGCCGAAGCGACGCGATAACAGTACGGGTATAGATCCTCCGCCGTCTCGTAGACCACACCGTCCAGGTCCATCTCCACGCCGTCAACGATCGCCTCCAGCGCCGCGCGCGGGATGGGGTAAGACCGCACGGCGGCGGCGAGCTGCTGCGCGATAGGGTGCTCGGGCATGGCGGCCGGCGTGTAGCAGCGATCGATCTCCTCACGCCATCGCCGGAGGTCGGCGCGCACCGTGCCGACGTCGACCCCGCGCTCCTGGCCGAGGTCGGCGATGTCGTCCACGGTCCGGCAGAAGGCGTACACGGCGTAGAGCGCGTCGCGGCGCGGCCGCGGGAGCGTGAGGAATGCGTAGTAGAAGTTGGAGCGGCTGCGGCGCGTGAGCTGGGAGACGAGACCGCTGGCCCTCACGCGGTGCCCACTGGCGCCTTGCGGCCGGCGCTCGCGTCGCGATCCTCGCGGAACCACGCGACGGCCTCCCGCAGCGCGACACCGACGTCCGTCTGCGGCAGCCCCAGCTCGCGCACGGCCTTCGCCGAGCTGAAGTACATCCGCTTGCGCGCCATGCGGACGGCGGTGAGCGGGACTTGGGGCGCGCCGCCGGTCAGCCGCGCCGCGCCCTCCATGCACGCCGCGCCGAGCCAGGCCACGGCGTAGGGAATCGTCAGCCGCGGGGGCCGCAGCCCCGTGAGCCCGGCGAGCAGCCTGAAGATCTCGCGCAGGGAGAGGTTGGCGTGGCCGAGGATGTACTTCTCGCCGATTCGCCCCCGCCGGGCGGCGAGCACGTGGCCTCGCGCGACGTCGCGCACGTGAACGAGGTTGAGGCCAGTGTCGATCGACGCGAACATCTTGCCGCGCATGAAGTCGACGATCATCTGCCCGGTCGGCGTCGGCTTGACGTCCCACGGCCCGACCGGGGCCGACGGATTGACGATCACGACCGGCGCGCCCGCGCGGGCCATCTCGAGCGCAGCCTGCTCGGCGAGGAACTTCGAGGCTTTGTAGGGACCGACCATGTCGCCGCGCGACACCGGCGTCTCCTCCGTCCCCGGCGTGCCGTCGTGCGGGATCCCGAGCGCCCCGACCGTCGAGGTGTAGACGATGCGCCGGACGCTCGCACTGGCCGCCTCCTCCAGCACGGCGCGCGTGCCGTCGACGTTGGTCCGGAACAGGGCCTGGGGATCCGGAACCCACAGCCGATAGTCCGCCGCGACGTGGAAGACGGTCTCGACGCCCCTCACCGCACGCCGAAGTGAGGCGCGATCCAGAAGATCGCCCTCGACGACCTCCACGGCCAATCCGGCGAGCGCGCGCCGGTCTCCACCCGGTCGCGCCAGCACGCGCACCGTCGCGCCCTCCGCAAGCAGCTCCCGCACAACATTCGCCCCCACAAACCCCGTCCCCCCCGTGACCAGCGCGTCCATCCCCTTCGTCTCCTAACCTGCACTATTCATGAACGAGCGACGCGCGCGCCGAACGGTGACACGGCGGGAGGCGGGCGGACGGCGTCCTCTGACCACAGCCGCCTTCGCTCCGATCACCGGCGAGCCATTCCCACTCTGTC
>JBGPYK010000235.1:0-4828 GCA_041493245.1 Methylomirabilia bacterium
GCACTCCTCGACGATCCGCCGCCGCGTCGCCCGGTCGCCGATCCGCTCGAGGAGCTTCGCGAGACCACCGTCGTGGACCCACGAGGGCAGCAGGTTGTCCATCTTGGTGCTGCCCGCGTGATAGGGATAGACGTCGCCGCTCACGTCGACGCCGCGGGCGCGGGCGGCGTCGATCAGCCGGAGCACAGCGTCGATCTTGCCCCAGTTCTCGCGTCCGCCGACCTTGACGTGGGCGATCTGCACGCCGACGTCGGCGTCCTCGCCGATGCGGATGGCCTCGCGGATGGAGTCTTCGACCATCGAGGACTCTCCGCGCACGTGGGAGAAGTAGAGGCCGCCGCGCCGGGCCATCGAGCGCGCCAGCTCGGTCAGCTCGGCGGTGACGTGGAACGTTTCAATCCCCGTTCGTCGGGGACGTTCGTCTCGCCAAAGGAAAATCCCCGTAGCCCTTCGACCCGTCATATTTCGTCGACACTATCCGAGGTGAGCAGCGCCGTGGTAGCGTGCGGGCGTGGGAATCTTCACGGTTCCGGCGACGCTCAGTAATGCCGTCAACTCTGATCGGCGGATCACGCTCGACCTGATCGTGGATACCGGAGCTGTCTACACGATGCTGCCGGCCACGGTGGTCGAGGACCTCGGCCTCGAGACGCCGCGGGAACGACGCGTGATGCTCGCGAGCGGTGAGCAAGTCACGTATCCGGTGGGGATCGTCAACCTCGGGCTGCATGGCGAAGAATGGCCCACCTTCTTCCTCGAGGGACCGCCCGGCTCTCTGGCTCTCCTCGGCGCGTTCACGCTCGAGGGGTTTGCCCTGGCCCCCGATCCGGTGAACAAGCGGCTCGTCCCTGTCGTGAGCCTGCTCGCGTGTTCGAGCGGTCGTTCCGTCAATGAAGGACCATCAATCCCGTCGCCTGCGCACTGCTCGGCCTGGACGCCGCGCAGCGACGTCGTCTCGGAACCCGAGGCACACGTGCACACGGCAATTCGGGGCGGACAACCGGGTTGCGTCGCCATCAGTCCGCGTGCTACGAGTAGTCGAGGCGCGGAGGTGTGATCTGGTGTCACATCCACGATACACGAGCGAGGAGATTGCACGTCGGGGGCAAGCGCTCTACGAGGAGCGACTCCGCGCCAAGGTCGATCCTCGCGACCGCGGGAAGTTCCTCGTTCTCGACATCGAGACCGGCGAGCACGAGCTCGACGTCGACGAACTGGCCGCTCTCCGGCGAGCGAAACGCAAGAATGCGGACGCGGTGCTCTACATCCTGCGCATCGGTTACCCGGCGGCGTACCGGATCGGGCGATCCTTCGCGCGGCCACTAGTCTAGCCGGTGAACAAGCGGCTCGTCCCTGTCGTGAGCCTGCTCGCGTGATCGGGAGCTTTTCGCCATGAGCACCTTCACCGTCGAGGCGTCGTTGATCCATCCGGAGCATCGGGGACGGGTGGACGCGCGCATGTCTTGGTCCGGAGACATTTACGGCGCCAGGCGGGCGGTGGTATGGTCGTGAACGAAGCGAACCGGCGATGCTAGAACGAAATCCGGACGACGTCACGCTGAACACACTCCACGAAGACCTGCGTTCCGGGTTCGGCGACCTGAAGGCGACCCTGATCGCGGGATTCCGCAGCCTGCCGACCCGCGAGTCGAGCGAAGAGATGGTGCGGCTGCTTCGCGAGGGCAACCGGCTCAACGAAGAACGGTTCACCCAGCTCGACCTGCGCATCCGCGAGCAGCATTTCGAAACGCAGCAGGTGCTCCACGCGATCGTCGAAGGCCAGCGCCGGCTGGTGGAAGGCCAGCACCGGTTGGTGGAAGGCCAGCGCCAGCTGGTGGAAGGCCAGCACCGGTTGGTGGAAGGCCAGCACCAGCTGGTGGAGGCGCAGCGGCTCATGATCGACGGCCAGCGAAACCTTTCGGCGGACATCAAGGCGCTCATCGCCCGCCTCGACGCCCTTATCAGGGGCCGGGACAACGGCGAGCCCGCGGCGTAGTCGGCAGGCACTCGGCGCTCGGAAGATCTGCGGGTCGAATCGCCTCTGCTGCACCGAGGGACTGCGGATGGGATCGATTCGCTAAGTCTCCGCCGGCTCATCCTCGGGCACATCGCCGTGCGTCTTCATCACAACCAGCGGCCGTTCGAGGGGCTGAAGCCGGCTCCCCGAAAATATTGGGACATGTTCGAGCGCTCGAAGATTCCGCTGTCGGATGAGGGTCTGAGTTTCACGCCGGTGAAGAGTCCCTCGGGTTCGGTCCGCTGGACGCGCTGCACCTTGCGTTTGCCGAGCGGACCGAGGCGCGGTGGTTCGTGACCTGTGACGACAAGCTATTGAGGCCGGCTGGCCGGCTCGGGGACGCGCTGCGGACGTTGGTCGTCGCGCCGCCCGCGCTAGCTTGGAGGAGTGCGTCATGAGCCGCGCGGCGACGCTGTCCAACTACGAGATCCGGGCGGAAGGCTGGAAGGCTCTGACCGAGCGGCTCGGCGTATCCGGGGCGATCAGGTTTCTCATGGAGTACGACCCGGGCCGCGGCGACTACGTCGAGGAGCGGCGCGAGCTGTTCCGCGACCTCACGCTAGACGAAGGCATCGCGCGCGCCAGAGAGAGGTCCGGTGGCCGAACGGCGCCTTGAACGCCGTTGCCTTCTACGGCCCCTTCGCCTGAATCAGAGAACCTTCAGTTCAGGCCAATCCAGCGCATAAGCGAGGGCGCGCTTTACTTCTCGATGGCGCTCCGCATCGACCACGCCAATCACGTTTCCGAGGCGGATCTTGGGCACTACGTGGACGTTGTCGAGATTGGCCACCGATGTCCGCCCCAGCCCTTCTCGGCGGCCCAGAGGGACCTCCTGCGGGATCCCGCGGACCGTCGTCGTGACTTCGGCGACGACGACCTTGGCCAGGTACTGGTAGGCGGGTGTTCGAGTGAGGAGCAGAACCGGTCTGCGTCCGATCGGCTCGGGGAGGTTGGCCCAGCGGATCTCGAATTGCTTCACCTGCGGGGCGGTGCCTTCCGTGGCGCGCGGAGCTCCTTGGCCTCCCACGCGGCGGGGTCCAGGTAGGCATCCTCCGCCGAATCGGGCAAGCGAGTGTAAGCCTCCTGCGTGCGGCCCTCCTCGATCTCCCACAGCGCCCGGCGGATCGCCGCGCGGATGAACGCGGAACGTTGCCGGGACCGGGCCGGAGCGATCTTATCGAGGCGTTCTACCGTGTCGTCGTCGATCTCGACCAGGAGTTGCTTCATGGCCAGTAGTATATACTCCAAACACTGGGCGCAGAGCCAGTCGCCTTCCTGAAAGACCAACATGCGGAGCCTCGGTCCGCCGAAGGGCATCGAGTCTTTGACCATCGAGCTCTCTCCGCATACGTGGGAGAAATAGAGGCCGCCGCGCCGGGCCATCGAGCGCGCCAGGTCGATCAGCTCGGCGGTGACCGCCAGGTCGATCAGCTCGGCGGTGACGCTGTAGGCGCTCGGCGGATAGACGAGCCCGGTCGAGTAGCCGTACGCCCCGGCGTCCATTGCCTCGTCGAGGAGCCGCGACATCGCGCGCATGTCCTCCGGCGACACGGGACGGTTCTCGGGCCCGACGGCGGCCAGGCGCAGCGCTCCGTGCCCGACGTGGACGTGCACATGTCTTGGTCCGGAGACATTTACGGCGCCAGGCGGGCGGTGGTATGGTCGTGAACGAAGCGAACCAACGATGCTAGAACGAAATCCGGACGACGTCACGCTGAACACACTCCACGAAGACCTGACAAAGGGCTTTGCCGAGATGCGTTCCGGGTTCGGCGACCTGAAGGCGACGCTGATCGCGGGGTTCCGCAGCCTGCCGACGCGCGAGTCGAGCGAAGAGATGGTGCGGCTGCTTCGCGAGGGCAACCGGCTCAACGAAGAACGGTTCACCCAGCTCGATCTCCGCACCCGCGAGCAGCATCTCGAAACGCAGCAGGTGCTTCACGCGATCGTCGAAGGCCAGCGCCAGCTGATAGAGAGCCAGCGCCAGGTGTTGGAGGCGCAGCGGCTCATGATCGACGGCCAGCGAAGCCTCTCGGCGGACATCAAAGCGCTCATCGCCCGCCTCGACGCCCTTATCAGGGGCCGGGACAACGGCGAGCCCGCGGCGTAGTCGGCAGGCATCCGACAGGGCACTCAGCCGGCGATGACTTCGTTCACCTCGTGGAACCGCACGAAGGTGCCGTAGACGTCGAAGGTGATCGCCGAGATCGTCGCCCTCACTCCGGCGTGAGCACGCGGCCGGTACCCGCGGCGTTGAAGGTTCCGCGGTCGACGACGAGGGCGCCGTTGACGACGACGTAGGGGATGCCGGTGGGATAGCGGTGGGGATCGGCGAACGTCGCTTCGTCCTTCACGGTGGCGGGATCGAAGACGGTCACGTCGGCCGCGTATCCCGGCTGGAGCAGGCCGCGATCGCGCAGGCGCAGGCGCTGCGCGGGCATCCCGGTCATCTTGTGGACCGCCGTCTCCAGCGAGAAGAGCTTCTGCTCCCGCGCGTATTCGCCGAGCACGCGGGGGAAGGTCCCGTACATCCGCGGGTGCGGCTTGCCGTGCTTGGGACCCACGCCTTCCGAGAGTCCGATGGAGTCCGAGCCGATCATGATCGCGGGATGCGCCAGCACTTTGGCGACGTTCTCCAGCCGCTGCGAGAAGGACACCATCCCCACCGCCGCGCGCTCGGCGAGGAGCAGATCCAGCATGGTCTCGGCCGGGGTCTTGCCCGACTGCCGGGCGAGGGCGGCCAGCGTCAGGCCCTCCAGCTCGTGGCGGCGGCAGGTCGCGATCAGGATCTCGTCGAAGCCGATAGCGCCC
>JBGPYK010000511.1:0-2711 GCA_041493245.1 Methylomirabilia bacterium
ACTCGCTCGAGCGTCCGGCACGTGTCCACGTCCCGAACCTGGACGCCTGGTCGCACGATGTGGGTGTCGGTGAAGTGCACGAACCGGAGGTCGTCGCTCATCGCACGTACTCGTACGCTGGCTCCCCGGACGTGTCAAGCGCGCCCGAGGCGACGGGCCACCGCTGATGGTATACCTTGGGTGAAGTCGCCAACCGGGAGAGAGCCATGAAGATCCGTGGCGTGCAAGCCCGCGCCGTTGTCGCTCCGCTCGATCCGCCCGTCCGCACGGCCTCGGGGCACGTGACCGAGGCACCGCTGCTGCTTATCGACCTCGCGACCGACGAGGGCGTCGTCGGGCGCTCCTACCTCTTCGGGTACCATGCGTTCACGCTGGGCCCGCTGCGCGATCTCGTGCTGGCGCTCGCCGAAATGATCAAGGGTGACGAGATCGCGCCCGGCGAGCTGGACCGCAAGCTCCGCGCGCGCATGACGCTGTTCGGCACGCGCGGGCTCCAGGGCATGGCCGTCGCGGGGATCGACATGGCGGCGTGGGACGCCCTCGCCGTCGCCGCCGGCGTGCCGTTGGCAAATCTCCTGGGCGGCCGGCCTCGCCCCATCCCCGCCTACAACAGCCTGGGGATGATCCCACCCGGCGAGGCCGCCGACGCGGCGCTCAAGACGGTGGCCGCGGGCTTTACGGCGATGAAGGTCAAGATCGGCTGGCCGGCGCTCGCCGAGGATCTGGCCGTCGTGCGCGCGGCGCACAAAGCGCTCGGCGACGATGCGGCCCTCATGGTCGACTTCAACCAGTCGCTGGCGATTCCGGAGGCGATCCGCCGCGGCCGCGTGCTCGACGGCGAGGGCGTGGCCTGGATCGAGGAGCCGGTGCGCGCCGACGACTACCGCGGCGAGGCCGAGGTGGCCGCGCAGGTCGCCACGCCCATCCAGATCGGCGAGAACTTCAACGGCGTGTATGAGATGGACCTGGCGCTCTCGCTCAAGGCGTGCGACCTCGTCATGCCCGACCCGCAGCAGATCGGTGGCGTCACCGGCTGGCTGCGCGCGGCGGCGCTGGCCCAGGCGGCGGGCGTGCCGTGCTCGAGCCACCTCTTCATCGAGGTGAGCGCTCACCTGCTGACCGTCACGCCCACGTGTCACTTCATCGAGTATCTCGACGTGGCGGCGCCCATCCTCGCCGAGCCGCTCCGCCCGGTGGACGGGATGATCCAGGCCCCCGCGCGCCCCGGCATCGGCCTGCAATGGAACGAGGACGCGGTGAAGCGCTACCGCGTGGGGTGAGCACTTGAGGTCACAATGTGTGACCTCAAGACTGGGGGGGAGCGGGAGACGGCGTCCCGCTACGACAGCTGGATCTTTCCGCCGCGCGGCGGGCCGCCGAGGCCGCCGGAGAGCCGGTCGGGAACGATGATGGACGACGCGGCTTCCCGGCGCATCTCCTGGATTTCCTGGATCGTGCGCTCGACGCCTTCCTTCACGCCGTCAGCGAATTTCTCGATGGCCTCGGCCAGGGAGTTGGCCTCGAGGTCGAAGGCGATCGGCAGCATGCCCCCCGGCGTCAGCACCTGCGCCTCGCCGGCGTAGAGGACCTTGCGGGTGCCGTCGGCCAGGCCGTCCTTGGTGACCGGGAGCAGCACCCGGATCGTGCCCACCTGCCGGTCGGTGAAGACCTCCTCCCGATAGAGGCTCGCCGGGTCCATCGTCGGTTCTGCGCCCTGGAGTTCATTAGCCATGGGATCTATCCTAACGCGTTTCTTCGTGGCCTTCCGCACGCTCCACGCCTCATGAGACTTCTCCCTTCCGCTCGAGGAACCGGAGCGCCACCGCGACGTGCATCGCCACGCCGGCGGACAGCGCGGATTCGTTCAGCAGCATGCGGTTCGAGTGGTTCGGGTAGACGGGGCCGCTGTCGGGGCACGTGCCGAGGTTCGTCATCGCACCCGGCACCCGCTGGAGCACGTACGAGAAGTCCTCGGCGCCCATGACGGGATGGCTCGTGGCGATGGCGCGCTCGGGGCCCAGCAGCTCGCGCGCGGTGTCGAGGACGAACCCGGCGAAAGCCTCGTCATTCACGGTGACCGGATAGCCGCGGATCAGCTCGACGATCGCCTCCACCCCGTGCGCGGCGGCGATGCCCTCGGCCACGCGGCGCACACCGTCCACGACGCGCTCGCGCGTCGCCTCGGAGACCGTCCGGATCGTGCCGAGCAGGTGCGCCGTCTCGGGGATCACGTTGCGCGTGGTGCCCGCCTCGATCTTGGCCACGGTGACGACAGCGGGGTCGAAGACGTTCACCCGGCGCGTGACGAGCGTCTGAAAGGCCTGGACGATCTCGCACGCGACCGGGATGGGGTCGAGGCAGTCGTGCGGCGCCGAGGCATGGCCGCCCTTGCCGCGCACGACGATCTGGAGCGTGTCGGTGGAGGCCATGGCCGGCCCCGGTCGCGTGGTCACCACGCCGGCTGGGCGCCGGTGGGTCACGTGCAGTGCGAACGCGCCGGTCGGCGGCTGCGGGCCGTCGAGCAGCCCTTCCTCGATCATGACGCGCGCGCCGTGGTAGCCCTCCTCGCCCGGCTGGAACATGAACAGCACCGAGCCGGCGAGCGAGTCGCGCCGCCGAGCCAGCAGGCGCGCGGCCCCGACCAGCATCGCCGTGTGCGCGTCGTGCCCGCACGCGTGCATGGCCCCGTCCACCTCGGAGGCGAACGGCAG
>JBGPYK010000138.1:0-6358 GCA_041493245.1 Methylomirabilia bacterium
AGAAGGTCGAGCAGGCGGTCCTCGGCGAGCTGCTCGGCCTTCTCCCGGACCGCGGCCATCATCTCGGCCTTCACCATGGTGACACCCAGCTCCGTCAGTTCACGGATCATCGACTCGACGTCGCGTCCGACGTAGCCCACCTCCGTGTACTTCGAGGCCTCGACCTTGATGAACGGCGCCTGGGCGAGCTTGGCCAGCCGGCGGGCGATCTCGGTCTTCCCCACCCCGGTGGGACCGATCATGATGATGTTCTTGGGGGCCACCTCGTCCCGCAGCTCCAGCGGCACATTCTGGCGGCGCCACCGGTTGCGCAGCGCGATGGCGACGGCCCGCTTGGCCTTCTCCTGGCCGACAATGTACCGATCCAGCTCGGCCACGATCTCGGCCGGGGTCAGGTCCATAGCAGTGCGAGGTAAGCGCCGGCGCGGCGCGAGCCGAGCGGTGAAATGGTCGAAAATCGTGCGAGGTGAGCGCCGGCGCGGCGCGAGCCGAACGGTGAAATGGTCGAAAATCGTGCGAGCGTTGACGTGGGTCTCATGGCGTCACAGCGTCTCGACGGTGATGTGGTCGTTCGTATAGATGCAGATCGCCGCGGCGATGCGCATCGCCTCCATGGCGACGGTCTTGGCGTCGAGGTCGGAGTGGGCGATCAGCGCGCGCGCCGCGGCCAGGGCGTACGGCCCGCCCGAGCCGATGCCGATCAGGCCGTCGTCGGGTTCGATGAGGTCACCCGTGCCCGAGACGATGAACGTGTGGTCCGCATCGGCCACGGCCAGCAACGCCTCCAGCCGCCGCAGCACGCGGTCGGCCCGCCAGTCCTTGGCCAGCTCCACCGCCGCGCGCGGGAGGTTCCCGCGGTGCTCCTCGAGCTTGCCCTCGAAGCGCGTGAAGAGCGTGAACGCGTCGGCGGCCGCACCCGCGAAGCCGGCGAGAACCTTGTCGTGGTAGAGCTTGTGGATCTTCCGCGCCCCGGCCTTGACCACCGTGTTGCCGATCGTCACCTGACCATCGCCGGCGATCGCGACCTGACCGCGGTGGCGGAGGCAAAGGACGGTGGTGGCGTGAAACGTGGCGGGGGCCGTCATCGCGACGGGGCGAGCGCGTGCGCCCTCGGATGGGCGGCATCGTAGATCTTCATGAGCTGGTCCGAGCCGACGTGGGTATAGCGCTGGGTCGTCGACAGCCGGCTGTGGCCGAGAAGTTCCTGGATCATCCTGAGGTCCGCCCCCGCGTCCAGCAGGTGGGTGGCGAACGTGTGCCGCAGCGTGTGGGGGCTGACCCGCCGGGTGATCCCCGCTGCCCGCGCGCGTCGCCGGACGATCGTGTGCACGCTTCGCACGCTGAGCCGGCCGCCGCGGCGGTTGAGGAAGAGGGCGCCCGCCGTCCCGCCGCGCTCAACGAGGTAGTCACGCAGCGCGCGGCCGGCGGCCGTGCCGAAGGGCACGATCCGCTCCTTGCGCCCCTTACCGAGCACGCGCACCGTCATCTCGGCGAGGTCGACGTCACGGACGTCGACGCCGACCAGCTCGGACACGCGCAGGCCGCTGGCATAGAGCAGCTCGATGATCGCCACGTCCCGCGCCCCGCCGCGATCCCCCGGCGCGTCCATCAAGGCCGCCGTCTCGTCGATGGGGAGGAACGAGGCCAGCTTCCGCGGCAGCCTCGGCGCGTGGACCTGCTGGGCCGGGTTCCGCGCCAGAACACCACGGCGCACGAGGAAGCGGAGCCAGCTCCTGAGTGACGCCAGCTTGCGGGCGACGGAGGCCGGGTCGAGCCCCCGCGTGTGGAGCGCGGCCAGGAAGGCCCGCACCGCACGCACGTCGACGTCCGAGAGTCCGCTCGACCCCGAGCCCGCCACGAAGCGCTGGAAATCCAGCAGGTCGGTCCGATAGCTCTTGAGGGTATGCGGGGAGGCATGCTTTTCCACTTCGAGGTAACGCAGGAATGCTGCCAGCGGGTCCTTCATGCGACGGTGAGGTCGGCCTCCTGGCGAAAGTTGCAGCCCTCGCGGACGCACGTACGCACCGAACGCCCGCGCCCCATGCGCTCGGTCAGGAACGGTGCCCCGCACTTCGGGCATGGCTCGGCCACGGGGCGCTGCCAGACCACGAACTTGCACGCGGGGTACGCCGAGCAGCCGTAGAAGACCCGGCCCCGCTTCGAGCGACGCTCCACCATCTCACCCGCGCAGCCCGCCTCGAGACACCCGATGCCCAGGGTGATCGGCTTGGTCGTCTTGCACTCCGGGTACCCCGAGCAGGCGATGAACTTGCCGTAGCGTCCGTGCTTGATCACCATCGGCTTGCTGCACGATGGGCAGATTTCGTCCGTGGGCTCGTCCTCGGCCCGTTCGCTGTCGCCGATGTTCCGGGTGTACCGGCACTCGGGGTAGGCCGAGCACGCCAGGAACTTGCCGAAGCGCCCCCGCCGCGCCAGGAGCGGTTTGCCACACTCCGGGCAGATCTCGTCCGTCTCCTCGCCCGCCTTCTCGTTGGGCATCTCGCGCTCGGCGCGCTTGAGGTCCGGCTTGAAGCGCTCGTAGAACGCGCGGACCGTATCCACCCACTTCTGCTCACCGTCCTCGATCTTGTCGAGGGAGTCCTCCATCTGGGCGGTGAACTCGACGTCCATGATCTCCGGGAAATACGGCTTGAGCTTGTCGGTGACCGTCATCCCCAGCTCGGTCGGGAAGAGCGTCCGGCGCTCGCGCCGAACGTAGCCCCGGTCGTTGATGATCGTGCCGAGGATCGAGGCATACGTCGACGGGCGGCCGATCCCCAGCTCCTCCAGCATCTTGATCAGGGAGGCCTCGGTGAATCTCGGGGGCGGCTGGGTGAAGTGCTGCTTGGGGTCGAGGCCCAGGAGCGCCAGGACTTCGCCTTCCTTGAGCGGCGGCACCTGGCTCTCGGCCTCGTCCTCGGCCTCGTCCTCCCGGCCCTCGACGTACACCGCCATGAAGCCCTTGAACTTGAGCGTCGCCCCTTGGGCACGGAACAGGTACGCCGTCCCGTGCGCCTTGGCCTGACCACGCGCGGAGGACACCGTGCTCCCGGCACCCGATGCGATGATGTCGGCGGACACCGTGTCGTAGACGGCCGAGGTCATCTGGCTCGCCAGGAACCGTTCCCAGATGAGCCGGTAGAGGGCGAGCTGGTCCTTGGTGAGGAAGCGGGCGACGGCCTTCGGCTCACGGCCGACTTCGGTCGGACGGATGGCCTCGTGCGCCTCCTGGGCGCGCCCGCGCGAGCGGTAGACCGGCGGCGTCTCCGGCACGGACTCGGTGCCGAAGCGCCCGTTCACCCACTGCCGCGCCTCCTCCTGCGCCTCACGGGCGATCTGGACGGAGTCGGTGCGCATATAGGTGATCAGGCCGACCGGCCCGTCCGCGCCCACTTCAATTCCTTCGTAGAGCTGCTGGGCCAGCATCATCGTCTTCTTTGCCGTGAAGCCCAGCTTCCGGCCGGCCTCCTGCTGCAGGGTCGACGTAATGAACGGCGGAGCCGGGTGGCGCCGTCGCTCGCCACGGGTGACTGAGCGGACCAACCACTGGGCGCCATTGAGGCCGGCCACCACCTCGAGGGTCCTGGTCTCGTTCGGAAGCGCCACCTTCTCGCCGTCGACCTCGCGCAGAGTGGCCACGAATTCGGGCGGCCGGCGCCCCTTGAGCCGGGCGTGCAGCGACCAGTATTCTTCCGGCTGGAAGGCCTGGATCTCCCGCTCCCGGTCGACGATCAGCCGCACCGCGACGGACTGGACGCGCCCCGCCGAAAGCCCGCGCTGGACCTTGTCCCACAGGAGCGGCGACAGACTGTAGCCCACCAACCGATCGAGGACCCGGCGGGCTTGTTGGGCGTCCACTTTCTTGAGATCGATCTTGCCAGGCTTGCTGAAGGCCGCCTTGATCGCCCGCTCGGTGATCTCGTTAAAGGTGATCCGGTGGACGTGCTTCTTGTCGAAGGGCAGTTCCTGAGCCAGGTGCCAGCCGATTGCCTCCCCTTCCCGGTCCGGGTCAGTAGCTACGTAGAGGGTGTCGGACTTCTCGGCCGCTTTGCGCAGCGCGTCGAGGACCTTCTTCTTGCTCGGTGAGATCACGTACTGCGGCTTGAAGCCACGGGAGGTATCCACCCCGAGCTTGGACTTGGGGAGATCCCGGACGTGCCCCATGGACGCCATCACGAGGTACTTACCGTCCAGATACTTCTGGATGGTCTTGACCTTCGTGGGCGACTCGACCACCACCAGCGAACGCTTCGCCACTTACTTCCTCCTCGATCTGACCGAGACCGCGACCCACCGTTGGCCCTCGAGCTGCCGAGCCCGCCCCCCCAGTTCCAAAGCTACTAGGGCCGAGGCGAGACGACCAGGTGTGAGCGCGACGAGAGCGGTCAACTGATCGATATGTATCGGCTCGTCCGGTCTCAGCACCGCCAGCACCGCCGCCTCGGTCCCCGCCACCGTCTGGCCGGTCTCGCCCAGCCCGGCCGTCGGGACCTGGAGGGTGCGGCGCCACGGTTCCGGCAATTCTTGCACGATATCGGTCCAATCCCGTACCAGTATAGCGCCATCGCGAATGAGGCCATGCGCGCCCCGGCTGAGGTCGCTGGTCAACCGGCCGGGCACCGCAAAGATCTCGCGGCCCAGATCGCCGGCCAGACCCGCGGTAATCAAGGCCCCGCTGCGCTCTCCCGCCTCCACCACGACAACCCCGAGCGCGAGACCGGCGATCGTCCGGTTCCGGACGGGAAAGTGCCACGCATCGGGCGCGCTCCCAGGAGGGAACTGGGACAGGAGAGCGCCCTGACCCTGGATGGCGAGGGCGAGAGCCTCGTTCTCTGTCGGGTAGACGACGTCAATGCCGCTGCCGAGGACCGCAAGCGTCCGGCCGCCGCCGGCCAGGGCGCCCCGGTGCGCCGCCGTGTCGATGCCGCGGGCGAGCCCGCTGACGATCGTGACCCCGCGGGCCGCCAGATCGGCGGCGAGTGACTCAGCGACCTCGACCCCGTAGGGCGTGGGACGCCGCGAGCCGACGATCGCGATCGCCAACGCGTCCGCGGGCTCGAGCGAGCCGCGCACGTGGAGCGCGGGCGGCGAGGGGATGACGCCGAGCAGCGCCGGGTACCGCTCGTCACCGGGCGTGAGAAAGGTCTCGTGGGGTGGGCTCATCGCTGAGTTGAGAGCCTTGTCTATACCCCCGCGGCAGGCACGGTCAAGAATTCAAACGGATACACCGGCGTTGGATCAACCGCGCTTCGACCGCCGACTCCGCCGGCGCAATCCTTGGGGGAGGCTCCGGAGGGGGCCGTCGACCCCATCGTAACCGGGGTCTTCACCGTGGAGTTCTCCGGCCGCGTCGCGGAGAGCGCGCCCGGGGCGCGGAAGCGGGCCGTCGTCCCGAAGCCGAACATACCCAGGCGCCAGAAGGTCGCCCTGGACGAGCCCGGCGCTCGCTTGGTGGTCGTCGAGCGGCCTGGTGGGCGCGCAGGCCGAACGTCATGGGCGGCGAACTCGCCGAAGTAGACGAGAGCCAGAGCAGTGGCGACGAGTCTACGATAATGAGTTCACCCTCCCGAGGGGTCCGTTGCCGCGCCTTCCGCCTTCAGCCCGACGCCCACCGCAAGCAGGCACAGCCCGGCAGAAGAGCGCCGGGGCGATAACGATCCCCATCACTTGCGCTCACTTCTCCGACGGACTGCCGGGGCTTGCAAGCATATTGTCACCACCCTGTACCAGTACTCACCTAAGAGGGATCTTCCGCCACCACCATGGAGGCTGCGAACCGGCGCGCCCCGGCGACTCGAAGGAGATGGAGGAAGCATACTGGTCAATCATCGGAAATTTAGCCGACAAGACCACCGCCTCACCGAAGTGGAGATGAATTTGACGGAACCGGTAATAAAAGACACCCCCCTGCCGCCCACCGACAAACCCTGTCGTCGAGTAGAAACTCCCACCGGTGTCGTCCACGATATGAAGCTCTTCAAAATCCTCGTCGATCGTCTGGCCGAAGCTGTTTTTCCTGACATCACTTTTCGAGCCGGGCGGTTGGTAGATAAGCGCGGTGTCGCGCCCGCCAGCGCGTACGCGAAACGCCACTTCGAGACCATCAGGCGCAACATTGACGTGAACCAGGGAAATGTCCACGTCCACCAGGTTGAGTCGAAACGGCGACGTGGTGTAACGGCGAAGGCCTAGCTGGAGCGGCTCGAGCGGTTTTGAGACGGCCGCAGCGCCTCGCGCGCTGGGTGTTGGCTGCTCTTTGGGCCACGAGACCACGGCCACGATGACGGCGAGGATCATGAGGACTACGCCCGCACCGATGAACCAATACACCACGGCAGCCAAGCCGGCTCCTGTCTTG
>JBGPYK010000400.1:0-3437 GCA_041493245.1 Methylomirabilia bacterium
ACCACCTGCTGCCCTCGCGTGGCACTGCCCACCGTCGAGTCGAAGTAGAGCGAGGTGTACAGGTAGGCGACGATGTCCGCCATCTGCTGCCCCGTGAGCTGCGGGACGAGGATCCCGCGCTCGTTCATGCGGGTCCACATGGCGGGACCGTGATTCCACATCAAGCCCGCGAACTCTGTGAGGCTCACGTGGTGGGCGCGAACACCGAGCGCGGGGCCGACCTTGGGTCCGCGGCCGCCCACGGCATGGCAGGCCGCGCAGTTCTTCTCGGCGAAGAGCTGCTTGCCGCGTTCGGGCGTGCCGGGAATCACCTGCGTGGTCTGCGTGTCTGCCTCGCGGGCCGCGGCCACGATGTAGGCGACGACGTCGACGAGCTCTTTGTCCTTGAACGTCGGACGCTCGATCCCCTTGTCCTTCATCACCTCGGCCATACGGGGGCCGTGGTTCCACATCGCCGCCGCGACGAGCACCGGGGAGTTCGCG
Source organism: Methylomirabilia bacterium (assembly GCA_041493245.1). Classification (GTDB taxonomy): domain Bacteria; phylum Methylomirabilota; class Methylomirabilia; order Rokubacteriales; family CSP1-6; genus DATHGT01. The sequence continues at coordinate 484 of JBGPYK010000400.1, forward strand.
CCCTTGAGAACGTCGAGCGCGGGGCCGACGCTACCGCCCTTTCCGCCGACCGCGTGGCACAGCACGCAGCCCTTCGACGCGAACAGCCGCTCACCCGTCTTCGGGTCACCGAGCTCCTCGCCGTACGCCGCGGTGAAGAGGAAGGCGAGGACGTTCGAGGCGTCGGCCGGAGTGAGCCGGGGACGGTCGATCCCGGCCTCCCGCATGCGGGCGCCCATCCGAGGCAGATGGTTCCACATCGCGGCGCCGAGATCGAAGAAGCCGCCGGCGCTCGGCACCCGGGCGAGGTCGGGCCCCACTTTGCCGCCCACACCACGCACGCTGTGACACTGGCCGCAGCTCTTCTTGGTGAAGACGTCCCAGCCGGCGAGCATCGCCCAGTCTGGGGCGAAGGGCTGCGTCGACGGCGGCTGCGCGTCCGCGAGTGCGACGCCCGCCAGAAGGAGCAGTCCGCACGCGGCCACGACGACGCTCCGTTTCGCTCGAGTCATCGAAAGGGCCTCTCCTGTCCGGTAGTCGCCCCACGATCGACCATTCCTCGTGATCCGTCAAGATGCGAATGGGCTAGCTCGGAGGATTCATGAACGAGCAACGCGCGGGGCCGCGGCGCGGGCGTGCGGGACGGCTCCGGCCCGGCGGCGGCGCACGGCGCGCCGGACGGCGTCCCACACGCGGACGCCGAGGAGCAGTCCGAGGATCGCGGCGTAGACGTACTGCTCCTTCCGGCCGACCTTCGCCAGCCAGAGGAAGTGGAGCGCCGCGCACACCCCCACGACGTAAACGAGACGGTGCAGGCGCTTCCAGTTGACCGCGCCCAGACGCCTGATCATGCCCGTCGTCGAGGTGGCGGCCAGCGGGATCAGGCCGGTCAGGGCGAGCATGCCCACGGTGATGTACGGGCGCTTGACGACGTCCGCCAGCATCTGGCCCCAGTTGAAGAAGTGGTCGAGGAGGATCCAGACGCTGAAGTGGAGCGCCGCGTGGAAGAAGGCAAAGAGCCCGAGGAGCCGGCGCAGCGGCATCTGCCACGCCATCCCTGTCACGATGCGAAGCGGCGTCAGGGCAAGGCTCGCGAGGAGAATCCGGAACGTCCAATCGCCCAGCCAGGTGGTGATAAAGCTGATCGGATTCGCCCCCAGGTCGTCACTCCACGCCCGGAAGAGCAGCACCGCCAGCGGCGTCAGGCACGCCACCCACACAGCGGCCTTCAGCGCAATCCGTCCCCGCCGACTCACGGGACTAGAAAAATTTCTTGAGGTCCATACCTGCGTAGAGCGACGCGACCTGGTCCGCGTAGCCGTTGAAGGGCAGCGTGGGCCGCCGGCGGAACTCGCCGATCCGGCGCTCCGTGGCCTGGCTCCAGCGCGGATGGCTCACGTCGGGGTTGACGTTGGAATAGAAGCCGTACTCCTGGGACGCCGCGATGTTCCATGCGGTCTTCGGCTGGTCGGCGACGAGGCTGATCCGCACGATCGACTTCGCGCTCTTGAAGCCGTACTTCCACGGGACCACGACGCGGATCGGCGCCCCGTTCTGGTTGGGGAGCACCTGGCCGTACATGCCGACCGTGAGCAGCGTCAGCGGGTGCAGGGCCTCGTCCAGGCGCAGACCCTCCGTATAGGGCCAGTCCAGTGAGCCGAAGTTCAGCAGGCCCTTGCGCTGGGCAGGGAACTGCTCGGGGTCGAGGAGCGTCGTGAAGGCGACGTACCTGGCCTGGCTCGTGGGCTCCACGCGCTTGAGGAGCGAGGCGAGCGGGAAGCCGATCCACGGGATCACCATCGACCACGCCTCCACGCACCGGAGCGCGTACACGCGCTCCTCGAGGGGAAAGGCGCGCAGCAGCTCGTCGACGTCGAAGGTCTTCGGCTTGGCGACGAGCCCGTCGACCTTCACCGCCCACGGCCGCGGCTTGAGCGTGCCGGCCAGCCGCGCGGGCTCGTCCTTGTTGACGCCGAACTCGTAGAAGTTGTTGTAGGTCGCCGCGCTCTCGAACTTGGTCGGCGCCTCCTTGACGCTGACGCCGTCGTTCCGCGTCGCCTTGAGCGGCGTCCCCTGCGGCACGGCCGGCGCCGCTTCGGGCGCGCCCGCGCCGCCGCCGAGGACGAGCGCGCCGGCCCCGGCGATGCCGGCCATGAAGGCCCGGCGGTCCAGGTATAGCCGCTCGGGGGTGATCTCCGACGTTCGGAACCGGGGAGCCCGGTGAATCAGCATGTCCAGTCCTCCGTGGGTCTTCCGTGCATGATACTCACGTGGCGGCGAGCTTGTAGCCCTGACCGTGGACGGTCAGGATGAACGCCGGGCGGTCGGGATCGGCCTCGAACTTCCGTCGGAGACGCAGGATGTGGGTGTCGACCGTGCGCGTGGTGGGAAAACGCTCGTAGCCCCACACCTCGTCGAGCAGCCGCTCGCGCGTGATGATCTCGCCGCGGTGCTCGAGCAGGTAGACGAGCAGATCGAACTCCTTGCGCGTGAGCGCGACCTCCCGCCCGCCCCGAAAGGCCTGGCGCCCCCGCGGCCGGACGCGCGCGTCGCCGAACGCGAACTCCTCGGCCTTGTGGCGGGGCCCCGGCCGGCGGAGCACCGCGCGCACCCGCGCGAGCAGCTCGCGCAGCGAGAACGGCTTGGTGATGTAGTCGTCCGCGCCCAGCTCGAGCCCGCGAACGCGATCGGTCTCCTCGCCCCGCGCCGTCAGCATGATGATCGGCACGTCGATCCCCTTGCCCCGCAGCGCGCGACACACGTCCCAACCGCTGAGCCCCGGCATCATGATGTCGAGGAGGACGAGGTCGGGCGCCTCGCGCGCGGCGGCGGCGAGCGCGTCCTCGCCGTTCGTGGCGGTCGCGGTCTGGTAGCCCTCGAAGCGCAGGTTGTCCTCGAGCCCGCGCACGATGTGCGGCTCGTCGTCGACGATCAGGATGCGGGGCATGGCACCACGTCGACGAGGATCACGAGAC
>JBGPYK010000036.1:0-12016 GCA_041493245.1 Methylomirabilia bacterium
AACTCCTCTCCGCCTAGCCCACGCCTAGCCCGAATTGTTCACGAACTCCCCCCACGGTAGTCGAACGGTCACACCGCGGGAGGCGGGCGGACGGCGTCCGGGTGACCCATTCCCGATTCGCGATTCAACGAAACAGCCGGACAGAATGGGAACGGCTCGCCGGTGATCGGAGCGAAGGCGGCTGTGGTCAGAGGACGCTGCCCGCCCGCCTCCCGCCGTGTGACCGTTCGGCGCGCGCGTCACTCTTCCATGAATCCTCCGAGCTAGCATCTGGCCTTTTGTGATCGGCCTGTGGCGTCTTTCGGTCCGACTTCACGCATGGCTCGCGCTGCGCTCGAAGCGGCGGGCCGCGCGGGACATCGAGTAGGTGAAGATCCAGTAGATGACGGCGATGAACAGGTAGAGCTGGAAGGGACGGATCTCGCGGTTGTTCACGATCTGCGCCGCCTTGGTGAGGTCGACGTAGCCGATGATCGAGGCCAGCGAGGTGTCCTTGAAGAGCACGATCATCTGCGTCACCAACGACGGCACCATGTTGCGCAGCGCCTGCGGCAGCACGACGAAGCGCATGGCCTGGGCGCCGGTGAGGCCGAGCGCGGTCGCCGCCTCCACCTGGCCCCGCGGCACCGACTGCACGCCCGCGCGCACGATCTCGCCGAAGTAGGCCGCCTCGAAGACGACGAAGGCCGTAAGGGCCACGCCGTACTCGGGGAGGGGCAGGCGCAGGAGCTGGGGGATGATGAACCAGAACCAGAAGATGATCATGACGAGGGGCACGCCGCGGAAGAACTCGACATAGACCGTCGCGGGCACCCGGACCCACCGCGTGGGGGCCAGGCGCGCCAGCCCGACGACGATGCCGAGCAGGAACCCCAGCGCAATGGCGGGCACGGCCAGGCGCAGCGTCCCCCCCGCGAATCCCCCGAACCCGAGCAGACCCTGGACGATAAGGAACTTAAAGTTTCCGGTGACGACACTGAAGTCAGGCAAGACTATATCCCGACGCGAACGATCAGGCCCGGGATCGCCATCCGCCGCTCGACGCGCGCCATGATGGTCGCGATCGTCACGCACATCACGAGATAGATCAGCGTGCCCGCGGTCAGCGCCTCGATCGCCCGCGCCGTGTACGTCTCGATCTGGCGGGTCTGAAACGTCAGCTCCGCCACGCTGATGGTGAGCGCGACCGAGGAGTTCTTGAGCAGGTTGAGCGACTCGTTGGTGGCGGGTGGGATGATCAGGCGGATCGCCACGGGCAGAATCACGAGCCGGTACGCCTGCCACACGGACAGGCCCATGGCCTGGGCGGCCTCGAACTGGGTGCGCGGGATCGACTGGATGCCGGACCGGATGACCTCCGACAGCCGCGCCCCGTGGTAGACGCCGAGCGCGAACATCCCGGCCCAGAACTCCGCGCCGTGGTTGAAGAGCCAGTCCTGCACGCCCCGCGGCAGGAGCGGCGGCACCCCGAAGTACCAGAGGAACATCCACACGAGCAGGGGGACGTTGCGGAAGAACTCCACGTAGAACGTGGCCACGGCGCGTAGCGGGGCGAAAGGCACGGTGCGCAGGGCGCCGGCCGCGACGCCGAGCGCGACCGCGAGCACCCAGGCGAGCGTGGCGATCTCGAGGGTGGTGAGAATGCCCTGGAGCAGCCAGCCGCCCGACTGGCCGCTCCAGAGCACGCTCCAGTTGAACTGGTAGTTCACCACGCCTCCGGTAACCGAGGAGCGCCACGGGTTCCCCGGGGCGCTCCGAGCGTCGGGGGGTGTGGGGGGTCATGTCGGGGCCCCCCACGTTGATAGTTCACCCGGACGCGGGAACTACTTCGGCACCACCTGCAACTGGAGGAAGCGCTTGTCCTCCGCGGTCAGCGGGTACGGAACCTCACCCTTGGGCCCGAACCACTTCTCGTGCAGCTCGAGGTACTTGCCGGACTCGATCAGCTCCATGAGGCCGTTGTTGACGACGTTGCGGAAGTCCGAGTCGTTCTTTCGCATCGCCATTCCGTACGGCTCGTAGGAGTAGAAGTCGCCCGCGATCTCCCAGTCCCCCGGGGTGGGGGCCTTGGCCTTGAGACCCGCGAGTTGGATGCCGTCGTTCGTGTACGCGTCCACCTGTCCCTGCGTCAACGCCTGAAAGGCCGCGGGCTGGTCAGGGAACTCGCGGAGCTGGGCGGTGGGAACGCGGGCCCGGATGATGGCGGCGTTGGTCGAGCCCTGCTGGGCGGCCACGCGCTTGCCCGCGATGTCCTGGATGCCGTGGATCGCGCTGCCCTTCTTGACGAGGAACTGGGCGCCCGTGACGAAGAACGTGAGGCTGAAGTCGACGCTCTCGCGCCGCGGCCGCGTGTCGGTCATCGTTCCCGCGATGAGATCGACGGCGTTGGAGGAGAGCAGCGGGATGCGGGTGGGCGGCGTGGACTCCTTCTTCTCGAGCTTGACCGGCTTGCCGATCTTCTTCGCGATGGCGGGCACGATCCCCTGCTCGACCAGGTCGATCGAGAAGCCGACCCACTCATTCTGCTTGTTGACGAACGCGAAGGGCGGCGAGCCCGTCCGCGTGCCGATGGTCAGGGTTCCGGTGCGGCTGATCTTCTCGAGGGTCGTCTCGGCGGCGGCGGGCGCCGCCAGCGGCAGCACCAGGACGAGCGCGAGCAGCATGGTGAGGATCCGTGTCATGGTCGACCTCCGTCAGTGCGAAAGGATTTTCGACAGGAACTGCCGGGTACGGTCGGACTTCGGCGCGGCGAAGAAGGACTGGGGGTCGCCCTCCTCGACGATGACCCCTTCGTCCATGAAGACCACGCGGTGGGCGACGCGGCGGGCGAAGCCCATCTCGTGCGTGACGACCATCATCGTCATGCCGTCGCGGGCGAGGTCGGTCATGACCTCCAGCACCTCGTTGATCATCTCGGGATCGAGGGCGGAGGTCGGCTCATCGAAGAGCATGATCCGTGGCTGCATGGCCAGCGCGCGGGCGATGGCCACCCGCTGCTGCTGGCCGCCGGACAGGTTGGCGGGGTAGTGGTCGGCCTTCTCCGGAATGCCGACGCGCTCGAGGAGCACCCGCGCCGCCTTCTCCGCCTCCACCCGCGCAAGCCCCCGCACCTTCATCGGGGCCAGCATGATGTTCCGGAGCGCCGTCATGTGGGGGAAGAGATTGAACTGCTGAAAGACCATCCCCACCTGCGTACGCAGGCGTGTGAGGCTCACCCCCGGGCTCGTGATCGTCTCGCCCAGCACCACCATCTCGCCCCCCTGGACGCGCTCCAGCGCGTTGACGCAGCGGATCAGCGTGCTCTTGCCGGACCCGGAGGGGCCGCAGACGACCACCACCTCGCCCGCGGCGACCGACAGGGTGACGCCGCGGAGGACGTGGAGCGTTCCGAACCACTTGTCGACCGCCTTGAACTCGATCGCCGTCTGAGTCATGGACGCGTCACGCGCGGCAGGAGCGTATCACGGTCGTCCGGCGGGGTCAGGCTTTGACTTCTAAACACACGTAGCTGACGAGCGCGCTCCGCCGGGACGTCGCCACCATCAGCGTGCCTGAATCGGAATGTTTAGAAGTCAAAGCCTGACCCCGATGACCCCGATCACGACGAGGACGTCGCCGGGGTTGACGGGCTGGCCGGGCTGGACACGGACTTCGGTCACGACGCCGGCGGCGGCGGCCTTGAACTCGTTCTCCATCTTCATCGCTTCGATGACGACGACCGTGTCGCCGCGCTCGACGCGGTCCCCGGGGGCGACCGCCACGTGGGTGATCTTGCCGGGCAACGGGGCCGTGATAGTCTGCGTCCCACCAGTCGTCCCCGCCCCGCCCCGCGTGCGGATGACGTGGCGAGCATGCTCCTCGACCTCGACGTGGTACGTTGCGCCCTCGATGTCGACCCGCGTGCCGCGCTTGCCCGGGCTGACGTCGGCGACGTGGGAGATGCCGTCGACGAGGAGCGAGTACAGGCCGTCGGCGATCCGCCGCGCGTCCACCTCGATCACCTGCTCCCCGATCGCCAGCCGATAGCGTCCGTCCCGGCCGGTCACCTCGACCATCTCCGCCCGCCCGTTGACGGTGGCGACGAGTCTCATGGCCTCGGGTACCGAGAGACCGGAGTGGGAGTGCGAAGCCGCAGGGCATCCGACGCCCGAGGCGAGCCTGAGTGAATCCGCGGGTGGCGTGCTATGGCGGCGTGGCGGCGGCCGGCATTCCGATTGATCGAATCCAGTCCGGGCCTCATCGATCGCTCCAGGGATCACGCGTGCCGAGGCGCCAGGCGGACGAGGATGCTGCGGGCGCGGGGATGATCTCGGCGCCGCGCTCGTGCTCGGCGAGGACGGCGGCGATGATCGCGAGCATCTCGCGCGAGGCGTCGGGGCCCGTCAAATCGGGCATCGCGCGCTCGAGGAAGCCCGTGGAGAGGCGTCCCGCCACGAAATCCGGATGCGCGACGAGCCGCCGGTGGAACGGGATCGTCGTCCGCACGCCCGCCACCCGGTACTCGGCGAGCGCGCGCGCCATGCGCGCGATGGCGGCTCGGCGGTCGGCGCCCCACACGATGAGCTTGGCGATCAGCGTGTCGTAGAAGCGCGGGACGGTCCAGCCCTCGTACACCCCGGAGTCGTCCCGCACCCAGGGCCCCGCGGCGGGCCGCAGCCCGGTGATCGTTCCCGGCGAGGGCAGCCAATTCGAGAACGGGTCCTCGGCGTTGATCCGACACTCGATCGCCGCGCCCCGCCAGACGACGTCGGCCTGGGTGTAGCCGAGCGGTTCACCCGCCGCGATCCGGAGCTGCTCGCGGACGAGGTCGATGCCGGTGACCAGCTCCGTCACGGGGTGCTCGACTTGAAGTCGCGTATTCATCTCGAGGAAGTAGAAGCGGCGGTCGGCGTCGACCAGGAACTCGATCGTGCCGGCGTTGACGTAGCCCGCGGCCTGCGCGATCCGGCACGCGGCCTCGCCCATCCGCTCGCGCATCTCGGTATCCACGAAGGGCGACGGGCACTCCTCGAGGAGCTTCTGGTGACGGCGCTGGATCGAGCACTCGCGCTCGCCGAGGTGCACGACGCGGCCGTGGGCGTCGGCGAGAATCTGGATCTCGATGTGACGGGGCTCGGGGATCGCGCGCTCCAGGTAGACGGACGCGTCGCCGAAGGCGGCGCCGGCCTCGCGACGCGCCAGGCGGAGCGCCGCATCCAGCTCGATTTCCCGGTGTACCAGACGCATACCTTTGCCGCCACCGCCGAGCGCGGCCTTGATCATCACCGGATAGCCGATCTCGCGCGCCGCCGCCGGCGCGGCGGCGTCCGAGGCGAGCGGCTCGAGCGTCCCCGGCACCATGGGCACGCCCAGGTCGCGGGCAATCCGCCGGGCGGAGGTCTTGTCGCCCATGGCGCGGATCGCCCTCGGCGGCGGACCGATGAACGTCAGGCCCGCGTCCACGCAGGCCTCGGCGAAGGCCGCGTTCTCCGCGAGGAAGCCGTAGCCCGGGTGCACGGCGTCGGCGCCCGCGGCCTTGGCCGCGGTCAGGATGCGGTCGATGGAGAGGTAACTCTCTGCCGAGGGCGCGGGGCCGATGGCGTACGCCTCGTCCGCCAGCATGACGTGCAGCGCCTCCCGGTCGGCCTCGGAGAAGACGGCGACGGTCGCGAGTCCCTGCTCGCGGCAGGCGCGGATGACCCGGACCGCGATCTCGCCGCGGTTGGCGACGAGGACCTTCATCGATTCGCCGTCTGCGCGGGCACGGCTACCGCGAGCGCCCGTGTGCACACGCGCACGAGCCGACGGTGCACAAGTCTCCTCCGGTTACTCATCGAACGAGTCTAGCCCGAAGCCGCAGCCTGAAGCGCTGGATCTTGCCCGTCGCGGTCTTGGGGAGATCGGCGACCAGCTCGATCGTGTGCGGCACCTTGTAGCCCGCCGTCCGCTGCTTGACCCAGCCGCGCAGTTCGGCCGCCAGCGCCGCGGCCTCGGTGGCGCTCGCCGGCACATGGCTCGCCTTGGGCACGACGAAGGCGCGCGGCGTGACGAGCCCGTCCTCACCAGCGATGCCGACGACGCCCGCCTCCACCACGCCCGGGTGCTCGACGAGGATCGCCTCGATCTCGGCCGGCGACACCCACATCCCCGCGACCTTCAGCATGTCGTCGGAGCGGCCGGCGAAGTAGAAGTAACCGTCGGCGTCCTGCGAGAACATGTCGCCCGTGCGTAGCCACTCGCCCAGCATGGTGGCGCGCGTGCGCTCGAGCCGGTTCCAGTAGTAGGGAGCGAGCGTCTCGCCCTTGATCAACAGGTGACCGACGGTGCCGGTGGGGACGGGCCGGCCCGCGTCGTCGACGAGACGGGCCTCGAAGCCGGGGATCACCTGCCCGGACGAGCCCCGCCGCGCCGCCCCCGGACGGTTGGCGATGAAGTCGTGCAGGGCCTCGGTGGAGCCGACGACGTCGACCAGCTCGTGGCCGAAGCGCGCCCGCCACGCGTCGAACACCGCCGGGGGCAGCGCCTCGCCCGACGACACGCACAACCGAAGCGACGAGAGGTCGTAGCGGCGCGCGGCGTCCTCAACGTGCAGCATCCGCGCATAGAGCGTGGCGACGGCAAAGAACGCGGTGGGGCGCTCGGCGGCGATGACCTCGAACGCGCGCTCGGGCGTGAGACGCTCGGGGACGAGCACGGAAACCGCTCCCACACGCGCTGGAAAATAGAGCGAGTTGCCGAGGCCGAACGCGAAATACATCTTCGAGGCGGAGAAGACCACGTCCTCGGGGCCGAGGCCGAAGACGCCGACGCCAACGAGGTCGGCCGCGGCGAGGAAGTCCTTGTGGGAATGGACCGCGGCCTTGGGGTGACCGGTGGAGCCGGACGTGTAGCCCCAGTAGGCCATGTCCTCGCGCACGGTCGGCACCGCTGTCAGCGTCGCCGGCGCCCGCGCCATCCGCTCGTGCAGCGCTCCCACGCCCACGACGGCACGGAGCCACCGGCAGCGGTCGCGCACAGCCGCGAGCTTCGGGAGCAGCGCATCCTCGACCACCGCCACCCGCGCCCGGCTATCGTTCAGGATGAACGCGTACTCTTCGGGGCTCATCTGCGTGTTGAGGGGGACGGCAACGGCGCCCAGCTTGAGCGCGCCCCAGAACGCCGCGGCGAACGTCGGCGTATCGTGGAGCACGAGGACCACGCGGTGCTCGATCTCGACGCCGAGATCGGCGAGCGTGTGGCCGGCGCGGTTCTGGCACTCCGCCAACTCCGCATAGCTCACGGGGCGACCAACGACGCGGAAGACCGGACGGGAGCCGCGCCCCTCCGCCACGTGACGGTCGACGAAGAAAGCCGCGGCGTTGAACGAATCGGCCTGGCTCACCGTCCCGATTCTAGCGGAAACGTCCGCTTGACACCCTGCGGATCGGTGACCATAGTCGGGCCGCTTTCATCCCTCGATCGTCGAGATCGTGCGGAGAAGGAGGAAGCCATGGCTCGTATTGCTCACATCGCGATCAAGGTCGACGACCTCGAGCAGGCGACCAAGTTCTATGAGAACGTCTTCGGATTTCGCCAAACCGGCACGGGCCGTGCGCGCGGCCATGTGTCACGGCACATGACCGACGGCAATATCGATCTGGCCTTGATGGTGTACGACAGCGAGGAGGTCGAAGAGGCCCAGCTTTCCGGCCCCGGCCCCTGCATCCACCATTGGGGCATTGAAGTCGAGGATCGCGACACCTACGCCGCGAAAATCCAGGCCAGCGGCGGTACGATCATTTCCCATCCCGGCGAGAGCGCGTTGAAATTCCGCGCCCCCGACGGCACGGTGGCCGAAATCGTGGCCGCCGGTCGCTACAAGAAGAACCCGGACCCACCGAGCGCCTGACCGGTCACGGTCGCCTCAGCTTGAGATCCTCGAACGGGGACATGTAGAAGCCGGGGACCGCGTTGGCCAGGACGTCCTCCACGCGCTGAAGGCTCACCCCGCGCGCGTGAGCAGCATGTATAGGCGCCAGACCGTGAGACCTCGACCAGCTCCAACTCGGTCGTGGCCGGCCCGTGATGAAGCCGAAAGGTGCTGTTCAGGTGCTCGGCGAACGTCGACGCCACCGCACTCTGGATCTCCAGGGTCATCGCTTGTCTCCCACCGCACCAGTGTGACGCAAATCGATCTCAGGCGTCGAGGGCCTTCGCCAACTCTCCACCATGGACAGGAAGGCGGAGGAGCTCTCCTCGGCGCCCCAGCGGCCCCGCGGGTCATACCACTTGTAGAGCCAATCCACCATCCCCAACAGGCCGAACACAGTTGGGGTCAGGCTTTGCCTTCTGAACACCCGCGAAGGATCCCGGAGGAGTCATTGCTGTGGCGGAGGTCTTCGAGTCGGCCAGAAAACGCTCGCGTGTATTGTTGACCATGCTAGAAAATACTCGTAGCCTGGGTCTGTGGTCTTCCGCCCCCGTTACCTCGAGCCCCAGGTCCGCCGGGACCTCTCGCGAAAGATGGTCTTCGTGGCCGGGCCGCGTCAGGTCGGGAAGACGACGCTCGCCCGGCGCATCCTGGGCCGGACGGGCGGCTACCTCAACTGGGACGCGGCCGCCGATCGGGAGGCCATCCTCCGCGGCGAGCTGCCCCCCTCCAAGCTCTGGGTGTTCGACGAGATCCACAAGTACCGCCTGTGGCGACGGGGTTTCTGAAGGGGCTGTACGATCGGCGGCGCCCCGGCCAGAAGATTCTCGTCACGGGCAGCGCGCGCCTGGACTTCTATCGGCACGGTGGTGATTCGTTGCAGGGCCGCTACCACCTCCTCCGCATGCACCCGCTGTCGGCCGGGGAGCTGGGCCTCCGGCGCTCGACCGAGCTCCGTGACCTCCTGACGCTCGGAGGCTTTCCCGAGCCATTCTTCGGAGGCGACGAGACGGAGGCGCGCCGATGGTCGCGCGAGTACCGGAATCTCCTCGTCCGCGAGGAGCTGACGAGCCTCGAGCGCGTGACGGATCTCGGTCGGGTGGAGCTGCTCATGGTGCGGCTCCCCGACCTGGTCGGGTCGCCCCTGTCCGTGAACGCTCTCCGCGAGGATCTACAGGTGAGTCATGCCACGGTGGCGAACTGGCTCGCCATCCTGGAGCGTCTCTACGCCCTCTTCCGGGTGCCGCCGTTCGGCGCTCCACGGATCCGGGCCGTGAAGAAGGAGCAGAAACACTACCACCTCGACTGGTCGGTGGTGCCGGGCGAGGCACCACGCTTCGAAAACCTCGTGGGCGTCCATCTCCAGAAGTGGGTGCATTTCGTGCAGGATACCGAGGGCCGGGATGTGGAGCTTCGCTACTTTCGCGATGTCGACGGGCGAGAGGTCGACTTCGTCGTGGTCGAGCATTCGCGGCCGACGCACCTCGTGGAGTGCAAGTGGACCGACGCCCCCGTCGATCGGAGCCTCCGCTATCTCAAGCTCCGCTTCCCCGAATGCGAGGCATGGCAGATCTCCGCGGTCGGTACCAAGGACTTCGCGAGCCCGGAAGGGATCCGCGTCTGCCCGGCCCTGGAGCTTCTGCGCCGGCTTCCCTGACGTCGGCGCCCGTCCTCCACCACGGACAGGAAGGCCGACGAAATCTCCTCGGCGTCCCAGCGGCCCCGCGGGTTGTACCACTTGTAGAGCCAGTTCACCATCCCCAGCAGGCCGAAGACCACCAGGCGCGGCGGGACGTCGCGGAAGACGCCCCGGCGGATGCCATCGGCGGCGACCGACTCCACGCCCTTGTCGTAGCGATCCTTCTGGGCGGCCAGCGCGCGGGCAAAGCGGGCGGGCAGGTTGGCCTCCTCGCTGAAGATCCTCGCTGAAGAACACGGTGAGGAACGACCGGTTGGCGATCACGCAGCGGCCAGGATCTCTTCCTTGGCCCGGAAGTACGTGTAGAGCGGAGCATCTCCGGTATGTCATTCATCGACAAATCTCCTCTTGAAACGTAACCACGCTTCCTCGAGACCATGCCTCGATGCAACACCCGCGAAGGATCCCGAAGGAGTCATAGCACTTGTCGCCGAGGGAGAGGCGGGCCGGGGTGCTTGGACATCGCGTGGCCGACGTCGCCGCCGCGCTCGGCCGGGACGTCGCTACCATCAGTGTTACTGTCTCGCGCCTGGCGAGCCGCCTCGAGTCGAGTCCCCGCATCGCCGCGGACCTGGCGCGGCTGAGGCGAAATGTTTAGAAGTCAAAGCCTGACCCCAGCGGTTTGACCCCAGCGGTTGCGGTCAGCGTGGGAGGCCGGCGCGGACGTGCAGACGCTCGACGAACTCGTCGGGGCGATCGGGGGAGAGGCCGACCCAGCCGCCCTCCGTGGCCAGCCAGACGACGGCATCGCGGTTGGAGAGGTAGAGACGGTAGAAGCCGAGGCTCGTGTTCCAGAAGCGGCCGAAGCGTCCGAAGACCCCACGCGATCCGAAGACCGACATCCCGCTGACCCGGCGTGGCGCCTGGTCCACGGAGCGGATCCGGCGGTACGGGATCACGAGCGCTCCCGCCCGCCGCTCGACGTGGACACCGTCGGCGGTCAGGCGGTAGCCGGTCGGCGCATAGCGACCGATGACGAAGAGCACGACCGTGAAGGGCAGGCCGATGAAGAGCCAGAGCGGGTCACCGCTCCTGACGGTGAAGGCGATGCCCACGACCGTGAAGGCGCCGACGGCCAGCACCACGGCCCCGATCGTCGACCATCGCTCCCGCGCCCCGAGCGTCGCGCCGAAGAAATCCGGAATCTCGATCAGATCTGCACCGCCCGCCACAGGTACAGGATCACCGAGTCGAGTGCCCGCATCGCCGCGGACCTGGCGCGGCTGAGAGTTTGTGAATAAATCCCGAAACTGGCGGTGGAGTGACCCGCAACCACTTGATTTCTCGTGGCGCCGACACGCCACCATGAGATTAATTCACAAGCTCTGAGACGAAATGTTTAGAAGTCAAAGCCTGACCCCAGAGATCTCGAGGGCGCTGAAGAAGTAGGAGATCTCGAAGGCGGCGGTCTCCGGGGCGTCTGAGCCGTGCACGGCGTTGGCCTCGATCGACTCGGCGAACTCCTTGCGGAGGGTCAGCGGCCCCGCCTTGGCCGGGTCCGTCGCGCCCATCAGGTCGCGCCACCGCTGGATGGCATTCTCCCCCTCGAGCACCATCGGCAAGCACGGCCCCTGCGTCATGAACGCGCAGAGACTCGCGTAGAACGGCCGCTCGTTGTGGACGATGTAGAAGCCGGCCGCTTCCTCGGCCGTCATGTGGATCAGCTTGGCGGCGAGGATCGTCATCCCGGTCTGCTCGATGCGGGTGATGATCTGCCCGACGACGCCCTTGGCGACGGCGTCCGGCTTGATGATCGCCAGAGTGCGCTGGATCGCCCTGGTGCTCACGATACGGTCCTCATGCCCCGATCACCTTGGCCACGGCCGCTCCCATGTCGGCGGGGCTCCGCACGAGCGTCGCCCCCGCCCGCTCGAGTGCCTTCATTTTCTCGGCCGCCGTGCCCCGGCCGCCCGAGATGATCGCCCCCGCGTGCCCCATGCGGCGTCCGGGAGGCGCGGTCTGTCCGCAGATGAACGCCACCACCGGCTTTTTCACCTTCGCGCGAATGAACTCGGCCGCGTCCTCCTCGGCCGTGCCCCCGATCTCGCCGATCATCATGATCGCGCGGGTGTCGGGATCGTCGTTGAAGGACCGAAGAATTTCGACGAAGCTCGTGCCGTTGACGGGATCGCCGCCGATGCCCACGCAGGTCGACTGGCCGATGCCGCGGCCCGTGAGCTGACCGACGACCTCGTACGTCAGCGTGCCGCTGCGCGACACCACGCCCACCGCGCCGGGCTTGTGGATGTGACCGGGCATGATCCCGATCTTGGCCTGGCCTGGCGTGATTACCCCGGGGCAGTTCGGCCCAATGAGCCGGCTCGCCGTCCCGGTGAGAAAGTGCTTGGCACGCACCATGTCGGCGACCGGGATGCCCTCGGTGATGCAGACGATCAGGGGCACGCCCGCGGCCGCCGCCTCCATGATCG
>JBGPYK010000529.1:0-2591 GCA_041493245.1 Methylomirabilia bacterium
CACGGCACGCCCGATGAAGTCGCCGCCTGCATCCTGTTTCTCGCCTCTGACGACGCCTCGTACGTGACCGGCACGCTGCTGTTCGTCGACGGCGGCTACACCGCGATGTGACCGACGGGCTTCGGCCGCGAGTAACCTAACTCCTATTCGGGGACGGTGCTCGGGTTCTTCTGGTCAGCAACCATGAACACGAGAAGCTTGAGGCGTTGGTCCGTGCTCGGGTTTCGCGAGGTCGAATGGATTGCGCCCGGCGGCTCGTAAAACGTGTCTCCGGCCTTGAGCAGACGCGGCGCCTGACGATCGATCGCAAATTCGTATGTGCCCTCCATCACGTATCCAAATGTGTGGTGGCCGGGGTGGCGATGCGCGGGGCTGGCGAACCCCGGCGGGCGGTCGATGAGACTCATGCGGACTTCTCGCCCCGGCAGGTCGGAGAGCGGTTGAGAAACGATCTGCTGAACGCCAGGGGTTGCGGGTTGCGCGGCCGAGGACGTCACCAGCGGAGCACCTTGCCAGGTCACGAGCGCCGATAGCCCAGCTGCCGCTCCCGCCACGAGCATGTGAGATGAGACGGAGCCTCTGATTGCCTTGAGCATTGATTGTTCCTCCCGCCGCTCTCTGGGTTTGCGAACGACCGGTGACGACCTACCCCCGCCACAGCGGCGCGAACTGCGTCGCGACGAGTTCGCCGTATCGAACCTCGCCGTCGAGGACCCCCATCTCGCGGGCGAAGCGGCTGGCATGGGCGACCATCTCCTCGGTAATGGTCGCGTCGTAGAAGGGAAGATCCCGGGTCACCTCGAAGGCGATCAGGCTCGCCTCCTCGGCGGGAAAGAGGCGTTGCGCCGCCTTCGCGGCCAGCTGCGGCTCGGCCCGGAGCGCCTGCTGTGTTTTCACGATGGCCCGCACCGCGCCCGCGGCGATGTCGGGGTGCTCCTCGAGCAACCGCTCCGTCGTCACGAGCGCCGGGAAGGTCCAGTGGCGGGCCGCGGGCGGCCCGTCGCCGCGGCGTACGTCCAGAAGGATCTTGGCGATCCCGCGCTTCACTCCGAGGTCCGCCCGCAGGCCGTTGCCCCAGTAGCCGTCCGCGACGCCTTGCTCGATGGCGTCGACTCCATCCCAGGCCCAGTTCTGGCTGGTACGCCGGGGACTGGCGACGATGCGGACGTTGTCACGCTGGAAATCGATGCCCGCTTCCGTGAGCAGCCGTTTCATGGTGAGGCCGGGCAGGACGGAGGCGCTCAGCCGCAAGCCTTTCACCACACTGACGTCTCCGCGCTCGCACTTCAGATCGGAGCGGACCGCCAGGAACCAGTAGGTGTAGTGCGACAGGGCGCACAAGACGGCGCCGCCCCGCCAGCCGGGGAAGGCGTGCAGCCCGGTGTAGGGAGAACCGCCGTAGAAGTCGACGACGCCCTCCCGCAGGGCCTGCGACGGGTCCGCGGGCGGGAAAACGAACTCCATGTCGACGCCTTCCTCCTTGAAGAACCCCAGCTGCACGGCAGCGATGGCCACGAAGTAGGACGGAGAGATCGCGTCGGCGACGGTGACCCGCATCGGTGTCCTCCTGGCCGCACTGGCCTCGGGCTTCCGCTATCCTGATCCCGCCGTCGACCCGGCGCAATCTGACGCCCACGGGAGGCCCGGTGAGGATCGTCGCGCACGTGGACATGGACGCCTTCTACGCCGCCGTCGAGGCGCAGCGGAATCCTGCGCTACGAGACCGGCCGCTCGTGGTCGGAGCCGATCCCAAGGAGGGCCACGGCCGAGGCGTCGTGACGGCGGCGAGCTACGCGGCCCGACGGTACGGCATCCGCTCGGCCGTGCCGATCTCGCGAGCCTGGCGCCTGGCCGAGGCCGCGCGTCGCCGGGGCGAGCCTGAGACGATCTTCGTCCGTGACGATCACGCGCTCTACCGGGAAGTCTCGGCGCGGATCATGGCGATCCTCGACCCCGCCGGCGACGCCTTCCAGAAGACCAGCGTCGACGAAGCGTATCTCGAGCTCTCGTCGCTCGGCAGCTTCGACGCCGCAGTCGAGCGCGCCCGCCGGCTCAAGGCGGAGATCGTGAGCCAGGAAGGCCTGACCGCTTCGGTGGGCATCGGCCCCAACAAGCTCGTCGCCAAGATCGCCTCCGACTTCCAGAAGCCCGACGGGCTCACGGTCGTGCGGCCGGAGGAAGTCCAGCCGTTTCTCGATCCGTTGCGGATCCGGGTCATTCCGGGGATCGGACCCAAGACCGAGCGTTTCCTGCACGAGCGCCACATCCGGACCGTCGCCGATCTCAGGACGCTCGAGCGGGCGCAGCTCGCGGAGTGGCTCGGTCGCGGCGGCGAGGACCTCTTCGCCAAGGCCCGCGGTCTTTCGGAGAGCGCGGTGTCGAACGACCGGGAGCGCAAGTCCGTCGGCGAGCAGGAGACGTTCGAGGTCGACACCCTGGACGCGGCGTTCGTGCTGGAGCGCGCCCGCGTGCTGGCCCGCACGGTGTGGAGCCGGCTCGAGGGCCACGGCTTCCGTGCGTTCCGGACGGTCACGGTGACCGTCCGCTTCGAGAATTTCATCACCTTCGCGCGCTCGCGAACCGGTCGCGAG
>JBGPYK010000512.1:0-2702 GCA_041493245.1 Methylomirabilia bacterium
CATCCGGTGCAGGTCGTCGAGTTTGGTCCACGGCATCTCGCCGTTCCGCACCTTCGACATATTCGGCTGGTAGAGCCCGCGCCAGGCGTCGGCGAAGGCCGCCCAGTCGACGTCGCGGCCCCGCGCGGGCCCCAGGGCCTGGCCCTCGCGGATGATGCTGGTGCGCCAATCCACCACGGTGCCGAACACGTCGAAGGTGAGCGCGCGGATCGTCGTCAGGTCCATATCGTCAGATAGTGACACGTTTGCGTCGGCCTGACTTGTTGTACGATCTGAGCCCGCACCCGCGTTTCTAGCTGGAGAGACCATGTCGCTTGCTCGCTCGCTCGACGCGTACCGCCAGTCCCGCGGCAACCTCGCCGTCGTCGTGGTCGTGGACTCGAGTCAGCCGGAGTTTCCGCTCCTGTTCGAGAGTGCGTTCGGCGCGCTCTCGCACTTCGGGATCCCGTTCCGCGTGGCCGACCTGGCCGCGGGACCGCTGACCGACGGCGCGCTCGACGGCTGCCGCGCCGCGCTGGTCGTGCAGGAATACCTGGGCGGGCGTCTCGGCGCGGCGGGACAGGCGGCGCTCCTGCGCGCGTGCGAGGACGGGATGGGGCTCGTGAGCTTCGACGCCGACCTCGCCGGCTACGGCGGTGAGTGGCTGCGCGCGGCGGGCCTCGCGGGCATCGGCCGCGGTGGTGAAGTCG
The DNA here is from genome assembly GCA_041493245.1 of Methylomirabilia bacterium. Classification (GTDB taxonomy): domain Bacteria; phylum Methylomirabilota; class Methylomirabilia; order Rokubacteriales; family CSP1-6; genus DATHGT01. Next base: position 690 of record JBGPYK010000512.1, read on the forward strand.
TCACGGACGGAACCGCGGAGCTGGGCGTGAGGGACAACAATCATCCGATCACTTGGTGGCAGGACGGGGAGCGAAGGAAGACCCTCAAGGTCCCCGTGCCCACGGCCCTTGCGCGCGCGGCGGGTGATGCGGTGACGCTGCTGGAGGACGGCGGTGGCGCGCCCATGCTCGTCGCTCGGCGCTTCGGCCGGGGCAAGATCGTGCAGTGGCTGGTCTCGCCCAAGCTGTGGCTCCGGCAGTACTTCGGCCACACCTTCGGGCTGGACGACGTGTGGCTCCGCGGGATCACGTGGGCGGCCCGCAAGCCGTTCGTGATGAAGGCGATGCCGCCGTTCGTCCGCTTCCGCTTCGACGACTGCCAGGGGCTGTGGCGGGACGCCAAGGACCTGTGCTTCGTCGACGTGTTGAACGAGGCCGGCCACGTGCCGAACCTGAGCTTCTGTCTTCGCTCGCTCACCGCCGACGGCGCCGCGAAGGCGTCCGCGCTGCATGCAGCGGGTAAGGCGGAGTTCTCTCCCCACACGCTGGCCGCGAGCACGAGCCTGTTCTACGGCGACGAGCGCGGGGAGTATGCTCCGGCGCGCTTCGTCGAGCTGTTCAACGAGATCGACGAGACGCTGACCCGGCTCGCCATCACGCCCTCGCGGATCCTCAGCGACCACGACCACGGCTGGAGCGCGCACGCCATCCCCGGCCTCGTGGCGCGCGGGATCACCTACAAGATGAACATCACGATGCCGGGCGAGCCTTGGGAGGCCGTGCACCGCGACTGGCACCCCGCGCCCTACGGCTCGATGGACTATGCCTTCGACTTCCTGCCCGCGCCCGCCAAGCGCTTTTTCGCCGTCTACAACCACTACCCGCCGGCCTTCGAGTACGCGCGGGCGTATGTCGACGCCGACCACTTCCTCTATCACCGCACCGGCGGGTACGGGCCCTATAAGTGGGACATGCTGAACGGGCTCACGCGGGGGCCGCTCCACGCCGAGAACCAGATCGAGGCGGCGGCGCGACGGCTCGCCGGCCACACGCGGCTGGGTCTCGACGCCATGTTCTTCGGCGGCAGCATCACCCACTCGCACTTCGTCCAGCACGTGGGCGAGAACGAATGGCGTGAGCTGTTGCGCCGGGCCGAGGCGCTGTTGCCGCGGCACCGATCCGAGAGCGTGCCGTACGATTTCATTGCCGACTACGCGCTGAGCAAGGTGCAGACGTCGATCGTCTCGGCGGAGGAGACGGGCGGGACCATCGGCGTGGAGCTGGAAGGGGAGGCGATCGTCCCCCTCCGGCTTTGGGTCTTCACGGCCGAGGTCGGCGACGAGCATCGCTTCGAAACGGTCGAGCCCTTCGCTGGACGTCGCACGCTGCGGGTTCTCCCATAAAGTAGGGTGCGATGACGGAGCGGTCGATGAAGGCGGTCTTCTACACGGAGTACGGCGGACCCGAGGTCCTGCGCTACGGCGACCTGCCGCGGCCAGTGCTCGGGCCCGGCGAGGCCATCGTCAAGGTGCAGGCCGCCTCGCTCAACGCCTTCGACCTCATGGCGCGCGAGGGGCGCTACAAGCCCAACCGCGCCTTCCCCCACGTGCTGGGCTCGGATTTCGCGGGTGAAGTCGACGAGATCGATCCCGACGCCAGCGTGCCGTTCAGCCCCGGGCAGCGCGTCACGGCGTGGTGGATCGTGCCGTGCTGGCGGTGCGAGCAATGTCTCGCCGGCCATCCCAACCGCTGCGCGCTGGACTATAAATACCTGGGCGCGCATTTACCGGGCGCGTACGCCCAGTACGTCAAGCTCCCCGCGCGCAACCTCATCGCCATGCCGGACGCCATGAGCTGGGAGGAGGGCGCGGCGTTCCCCACGGCGTTCGGCTGCGCCTGGCACATGCTCATCACCAAGGCCGAGCTGCGTCTGGGGGAGACCGTGCTCATTCACGCGGCCAGCTCGGGCGTGAGCACGGCCGCCATCCAGATCGCCAAGGCCGTCGGCGCGTATGTCTACGCGACGGGGAGCGC
>JBGPYK010000574.1:0-2314 GCA_041493245.1 Methylomirabilia bacterium
CAAAAAGGTCCAGATGCGAGGCGGCGCCCGCCGGCCGCACGCGAGGCGTACTCCCTGTACGTTGAGCGTGCGGCCAAGGGCGCCAACGAAGCAGATGGGCCTTTTTCAGCAGCCTGCACGGAGGGAGGGGGGCGGACGGCGTCCGGGTGACCCATTCCCGATTCGCGATACAACGAAACAGGCGGAAAGAGTGGGAATGGCTCACCGGTGATCGGAGCGAACACCGCTGTGGTCAGAGGACGCCGTCCGCCCGCCTCCCGCCGTGTCACCGTTCGGCGCGCGCGTCGCTCCTTCATGAATCCTCCGGGCTAGGAGCAACTGGGGCGCGGGGATGACGACGACCGTCGCCGACATCGTCGCCGACGGTCTGGCGCGGGCGGGGACGCCGCGCGTGTTTGCTGTGGCCGCCGAGCAGCGCGTGTCGGTGCTGCTCGATGCCGTCCGGCGCCGCGGGCTCGAAGTGGTGGCGGCGCGGGGCGAGACGGCGGCGTGCCTGATGGCGGCTGTCACGGGAACACTGGTGGGAGCGCCGGGCGCCGCGGTGATCGCCGGCGGTCGGGGCGTGGCCCGCGCCGTGGAGGGTGTGGCATACGCCTTCCTCGACCGATCCCCCCTCGTGATCGTCACCACCGGCGCCGACGCCCAGCGCGTGGATCGTCACGCGAGCCTGGCGGCGATCACGAAAGCGACGCTCGACGTCGGAACGGATTCCGCGGCACACTGGATCGCTCACGCCTGCCGGCTCGCGATGGAAGAACCGTGGGGACCCGTCCACCTCGACGTCGCGGTTGACGTCGCCGGGGCGGCCTCGCTGCCCATCGCCACGGTCTGCCGGCCGGATCCGCTGCCCCCTCCCGACGCCGCCAGCCTCGACTCGGCCGCGCGGCTGCTGGCCGCGGCCACGCGTCCGCTCGTCGTCGTCGGGCTCCAGTTGCGTTCCGAGGCGGACGCGACGTGGCTTCGGGCCTTCGCCGAGGCGCTGCCCGCGCCCGTGCTCGTCACGCGCAAGGCGAAGGGCGCGCTGCCCGATCCGCATCCGCTGGTGATGGGCACGTTCGGTGAGGGCAGGGGAGAGGCGGCGGTGCTCGAGGGCGCCGACCTCATCGTGGCGATCGGTCTCGATCCTGTGGAGGTGCGACCGCGAGGCTGGCCGGCGAAGACGCCTGTCCTGCACCTTGCCGCCGCCGCGCCGCAGGCGAGCCCCCATTACCAGGTCACCGCGGCGGTCGTGGGCGACATCGGTCTTCTCCTCGAAGAGCTGGCCCCGCGGCTGCGCGAGCGCCAGCTCGCGGACTGGGACGTGGCCCGCCTGCACGCCCTCAAGCAAGCGCTGGCGTCGCCGCCGCCCGCGCGGAGTGCGAGCCTCGCCGCGTACCACCTGGTCGAGGTCGCGCGTCAGCTCACCTCCGCGGAAACGGTCGCCGTCTTCGACGTCGGCGAACACCTCGGCGCCGCGCTGCGCGCCTGGCCGGCCGTGGCGCCCGGCGTGTGTCTGGTCTCGGGCCACCTCGCAACCGACGGGTTCGCGCTGCCGGCGGCCATCGCCGCTCAGCTCTCGCGCCTCGATCAACGCGTCGTGTGTTTCACCGAGCCTCACGCTCTCCGCGCCGCCGTCGGCGAACTGGATACCCTGGCGGCGCTCGGCCTCCCCGTGCTCGTGGTCGTCTTCCGCGGGGCGGCCGCGCCTTCGCTGCTGAGCCTCACTCGCGGGGCGGGCGTGGCCGGTTTCACCGCGGGCTCGATCGAGGACTTCCGGACCGCGTCCGCGCGCGCTCTGGAGGGCGGCGCGCCCACGCTCATCGAGGCCACGCTCTCCACGGGCTAGCAAGGGTTCGGTTCAGAGGACGTAAAGGGCGCGGGCGATGGCGGCGAGACCGAAGAGGAAGAAGAGGATCGCGGCGCTGCGGCGGATGGTAGGCATCCAAGTGGTCGCCCCCAGACGGGTGCCGGCGAAGACGGCGAGGCCGTCGGCGGTGAGCATCCCGAGCGTCGTGCCCACGGTGACGGGCACGGGCGAGACGAAGCGCGCGCCGAGCGCCACCGTCGCGAGCTGGGTCTTGTCACCCATCTCGGCCAGGAAGAAGACCACGATCGTGGAGAGCAGCGGTCCCCAGCCCCCGCGCGCCCCCGGCGACTCCGGCGCGTCGGGGACGAGCGCCCAGAAGCCGAAGGCGATGAAGCCGAGGCCGAGGAGCCAGCCCAGGACCGCCGGGGGCAGCCGGCCGGCGATCCAGACGCCCACCGACGAAGCGAGCGCGTGGTTCAGGAGCGTCGCGATGAGGATGCCGAGCATCACGACCCACGGCCGCCGGTA
>JBGPYK010000203.1:0-5209 GCA_041493245.1 Methylomirabilia bacterium
AGCGCCGACGACCAGCGCGCCCTCGACGCTGTCGCCGAGCGTCGTCTTCGCCACCACGAAGCCCGGGGTGCCCTGCACACCGGCGGCCTGGCCGTCAGTGAGACCCTGGCTCACGCGCGCGGCGTGCGTGCCCGACGTCAGGCACTGGTCGAAGCGGGCACCGTCGAGCCCCAGCGCGCGCGCGTGATCGCTCAGCTGCGGCGGCTGGAGGGCCTGCTGGTTCCCGAACAGCACGTCGTGCATCTCCCAGTACTTGCCCTGCTCTCCCGCACAGTGGGCCGCCTCCGCCGCCTTGCGCGCCTGCGGATGGATCTGATCGAGCGGGAAGTCCCGGAACACGTACCGAACCTTGCCCGCGTCGATGTAGTCCTTCTTGAGCGCGGGCAGCGTCGCCAGGAAGAACCGCTGGCAGAACGGACACTGGTAGTCGGAAAATTCCACCAGTGTCACCGGCGCGTCGGGCCGTCCCAGCACCGGCACGTCGCCGAGGCTCGCGCGCACCGGCCCCGCGGGCGCGGATGGGGCACCCTGGGGCCCCCGCTGGGTCATGAGTCGCAGGACCTGCATGAGCTGACGCTTCACGTCCTCGAGATCCGCCTTGATGCGCTCGAGGTCCGCCTTGATCGCGCCGATCTCCCCCGGCGCCCCTGGTGGCGACTGCGCCCACAGCGGCGTCGCCCCCGCCAACCCGAGGATCACGGCCACGATGAGAATCCTCCGGATCATTTCAGACCTCCTCCGCCGCGGCTCGGCCGCGAGCGCCTCGTCCAACCATGGACCATATTGGCATCGACGTCCACGACAAGGAAAGCCCGCCTCGCCGGCGCGAGTGAACGAACCGGGGGCTTCACCCGAGCGAGCAGGATGCGGAAAACCCGCAGGCTGCTCAAAAAGGTCCAGATGCGAGGCGGCGCCCGCCGGCCGCACGCGAGGCGTACTCTCTGTACGTTGAGCGTGCGGTCAAGAGCGCCAACGAAGCAGATGGGCCTTGGGGAGCAGTCTGCGGGAGGAGTTGCCATGCGATACATCGCCGTCGCCGTGACCGCTGTGTTCGCCATCGCTTGGCACGCCGCCGCCGCGGCGCAGACCCGCGAGCTGACGATGGGCAACGTCAACCCCGCCAAGCACGGAACGACGCTGGCGGCACAGCAGTTCGCGGACAAGCTCGGCGAGCTGACGGGCGGCAAAATCAAGGTGGTCCACCACTACTCCGGGGCCCTCGGGGGCGAGCGCGAGGTGGCGCAGCAGGTCCAGCTCGGGACCGTCGACTTCACTCCCGTGACGACCGCGGCCCTGTCGAACCTCGTGCCGGAGATGTCGGTCTTTCAGCTTCCCTACATTTTCCGCGACTACCAGCACGTGTTCACCGCGCTCGACGGCAGCGGCACGATCCGCACGTACTACGCCGGCGTGCTGGACCGGAAGAACTTCAAGCTCGTCGGGTTCATCGCGGCGGGCTATCGCGGGATCTACGGGCACTACCCGATCAACACGCCCGCCGATGTGCGCGGCAAGAAGGTCCGGGTGCAGGAGGACAAGATCCGCGTGGCGACCTTCAAAGCGCTGGGCGCCATCCCCACGGCCATCGCCTTCCCCGAGGTTGCGACCTCGCTGCAGACCAAGGTCATCGACTTCGCTGAGGGCGACGTGAACACGTTTTACCAGAACAAGTTCTACGACATCGTGAAGTACGTCGCCGACGTCCGTCATACCCACCAGGCCGTGGCCCTCGTCATGTCGAAGGCCTCGTGGAGCAAGCAGGACGCCGCCACCCAGAAGGCCATCATGGAAGCGGCGAAGTATGCCGAGCAGTGGACCCGGAAATCCATCCTCGACGAGGACCGCGCGACCCAGGACCGGGTGCGGGGCAAGGGCGTGAGCATCACCAAACCAGACCCCGCGCCGTTCCGGGAGGCCACGAAGCGCATGTACGAGGAGTTCTACGCCACGCCGGCGGGCAAGGACGCGCGCAAGATCGTCGATCTCATCCTGAGCCTCAAGTAGCGTGCCCGAGATCGTCCTCGTCCTCTTCGTCGTCGTCTTGGTGCCCGAGACCGCGCTATTCGTCCCCCTCTTTGGTGGCGTGAAGTCAACGGCGTTTATAATCATGCGACGGCATCGGGAGAGGGGGTGAGCACGTGGCCAAGGGCAAGGGTATGCGGAAGGAAAAGAAGAAGCCCAAGCAGAAGAAGAAGTAGCGCCGGATGAGCCGGTCGCCGTTCCTCAGCTGCGAGGCGGTCAGCAAGGCCTACGGGACCCGACGTCTCTTCGACGATCTGTCGTTCGGACTGTTCGAAGGGGATCAGGTGGGTCTCGTGGGCCCCAATGGCTCCGGCAAGTCCACCCTCCTCAGGATTCTCGTGGGGCTGGAGACCCCCGACCGCGGCACGCGGTCGCTCCGTGGCGGTGTCCGCGTCGGGTACGTGGCTCAGGACCCCGTCTTCCCGCCCAGCCACTCCGTCGAAGCCATCGTCGCGACGGCGCTGGCCGGCGTGGACGAGGCGGATCGACCCGCCCGCATCGCCCAGGCGCTCGGCCGCGCCGGATTCACGGACGGACGCCCGGACATCGACACGCTGTCGGGCGGCTGGAAGAAGCGCCTGGCCATCGCGCGAGAGCTGGCCGCCGAACCGGACGTCCTCCTGATGGACGAGCCCACCAACCACCTCGACGTGGACGGTATCTTGTGGCTGGAGGGCCTCCTCGGCGAGCGGGCGCGCGCATTCCTCGTCGTGAGCCATGACCGCTACTTCCTGGAGCACGTGGCCACGCGAATCCTCGAGCTGAACCGCGTCTATCCGAGCGGGATGTTCGAGACCGAGGGGCGCTACAGCGAGTTCCTCGCGCGCCGCGACGATTTCCTGCGCGGGCAGGCCGCCTACCAGGAATCGCTCGCCAACACCGTGCGGCGGGAGATCGAGTGGCTCCGCCGCGGCGCCAAGGCGCGCTCCACCAAGGCCAAGGGACGGATCAAGGAGGCAGGCCGGCTCATCGACGAGCTGCAGGACACGCGGGCGCGCGGCACCACGACCGCGGCGGGCATCGACTTCACGTCCTCGCAGCGCCGCACCCGCCGGCTCCTGGTCGCGCGGGGCCTGGCAAAGTCGGTCGGCGGCCGGCGGCTCTTCAGCGGCCTCGACCTCACCCTCACGCCGGGTACACGCATCGGCCTCATCGGCCCGAACGGCAGCGGCAAGACGACGCTGCTGGATCTGCTCGCGGGCACCCAGGCGCCGGACGAGGGCGAGATCGAGCGGGCCGACGGACTGCGCCTGGTGCGCTTCGCGCAGGACCGCGGGAGCCTCGATCCCACGCAGAGCCTGCGCCGCGCCCTCGCGCCGGATGGCGACACCGTCACGTTCCAGGGGCGGAGCGTGCACGTCGCCTCGTGGGCCAAGCGTTTCCTGTTCCCGCCCGAGCAGCTCGAGGTGCCCGTCGGCCGCTTGTCGGGCGGCGAGCAGGCCCGCATCCTGATCGCCCGTCTGATGCGCGAGCCAACAGACCTATTGATCCTCGACGAGCCGACCAACGACCTCGACATCCCGACGCTCGAAGTCCTCGAGGACAGCCTGGCGGAGTTCGAGGGCGGGCTCGTCCTCGTCACCCACGACCGCTTCATGCTCGAGCGCGTGTCCACGCTGATCCTGGCCCTCGACGGCCTGGGCGGGGCGGCGACGTTCGCGGACTACGCACAGTGGGAGGCGAACCGGACCGCGCCCGCGCGAGCGCCACGCACCGCGACGGAGAGGCCACCCGCGCGCGAGCGCCCGCGGCCCAAGCGTCTCGGCTATCGCGAGCAGCGCGAGTGGGAGGGCATGGAGCAGGCGATCCTCGACGCCGAGAAAGCCGTGGAGACATTCCAGGGCGCGGCGGAAGACCCGACCATCGCTTCCAACCCGGCGGCGCTCCAGGAGCGCTACGCCACGCTCGAGGCCGCGCGCGCCACGGTAGACCGCCTCTACACTCGCTGGGCCGAGCTGGAAGCTCGGTTGGGGGTCAGGCTTTGACTTCTAAACATTTCGATGTTTAGAAGTCAAAGCCTGACCCCTCGGACGGCGGCCACGAAGCGCTCGCCGAACGTCTCCAGCTTCCAGTCACCTACGCCTTTGACTTCGCGGAACTGCTCGAGCGTCATTGGGCGCACGCGCGCCATGTCCCGGAGCGACGCGTCCGAGAAGATGAGGTAGGGTGGCACACCGCGCTCCTCGGCGATCTTCCGCCGCAGCGCGCGCAGCGTCTCGAACACCGCCATATCGGCCACGCTTGAGGTGTCGGGACCAGGGGCGCCTTCCCGAGCCCTTTGTCGTTGCTGTCGGGTTTCGGAGGGCGCTCCGGCCTCCGCTGCCGGCGCCGCGACGCGCGCAGAGGCGGTGGTCAGAGGCGCCGCCTCGGTCTCGCCGCGCAGGACGGCGTGGCCGCTCGGGGTGACGAGCAGCGTCGGATACTCGTCGTCGGACCGCGCGAGATGGCCCTGGGCCATGAGCTGGTCGATCCACGCGCGGACCTGCGACTTCTTCTCGCCCCGAAGACTGCCGTACGCCGCGAGCTTGTCGTGGTGGAGCTGACCGATCCGCGCGGTGGAGGCACCGCACAGCACGTCGGCGACGTGGGTGGCGCCGAAGCGCCCGCGCAGCTCCGCGGCGGCGGCGAGGATCTTCGCGGAGATCGCCGCGGTGTCCGTCCCCTGCACCGTCTCCGCCAGGCAGACGTCGCACGCGCCGCAGCTCGGCACATCGTACGGCTGGCCGAAGTACGTCACGAGCGCCTTGTGACGGCACACGGCGTCCTGGCAGAACCCGTACATCTCGCCCAGCTTGCGGAGCGCGCCCGGCGGGGGCGGCTCGCCGAGCACGGATTTCCAGAGGCCGTAGTCCGCGCCGCTGTGGAGCAGCAGGCACTCGGCCTCGAGCCCGTCGCGGCCGGCGCGCCCGGCCTCCTGCTGGTAGTGCTCGAGCGACTTCGGCATGCCCGCGTGGATGACGTAGCGCACGTTGGAGCGGTCGATACCCATGCCGAACGCGACGGTGGCGACGACGATGTCCGCCCGCTCGTTGACGAACGCCTCCTGGTTGGCGCGCCGCTCCTCGTCCGCCAGCCCGGCGTGATAGGGCAGCGCCCGCAGCCCGCGCCGTTTGAGCGCCGCGGCCAGCTCGTCCACTTCCGCACGGCGGATGCAATAGATGATGCCGGCCTGGTCCCGATGGCGCGC
>JBGPYK010000215.1:0-5034 GCA_041493245.1 Methylomirabilia bacterium
CGAACGGACAAGGGGGCGAAAGGTTTCGACGGGGATCAGTGAGGTCCAGGCTGCGTCTCGAGGTTTCTCTCCCCTCGTTAAATAGAGAGAACGGTATAGCTGCCAACACCCAGCTAGCTCTGGCGGCCTAACACCCGCCAGCGTCCGCCGGATCGGGCCAACGGGGTCCGGGAACGGACGCCATACTCCGGTGGCTGGCTCCGAACCTGGCCTCAGGGGAGGGGCGAGAACATTGAGGCTGGCCTCGCGGTCCTCCTGCCGGATGGAGGGCTGAAGGGCGAGAGAGACGTAAGATAAACCGGATATCGGCGTAGACGCCTGCGGCTGAGGGTTTCCGGACGTGGGTTCGATTCCCACCGCCTCCACCACCCCCCCAATCAGTTGCGCCCGCGGTTCTCGGAGCGGAGCGGAACAGGACCCCGGTATCATCGGGGTCCTGACACGCGAGGCCCACAAAGGAGGAGACGATGATCGCGGAAGCCCGGCGCGCGGTCGGTGGCGAGGTCGCGTAGAATCGCCCCTCGTGGCTGCGCCGCTCATCATCGTCTCGAACCTCGAGAAGACCTACCGCACGAAGGGCCGGGCGCTCGTGCGGGCACTCGCCGGGATCTCGCTCGACATCGCGGAGCGCGAGTTCATCACGATCGTCGGCCAGTCGGGCTGCGGGAAGACGACCTTTCTCAAGATCCTGGCCGGACTCCTGACGCGTTCGGCGGGAAGCGTCCACCTCCGCGGTCAGCCCGTCGACGGCCCCAGCCGCGACATCGGCGTCGTGTTCCAGGACCCCGTTTTGCTGCCATGGCGGACCGTCTTCGACAACGTGATGCTCCCGGTGCAGGTGCTCGGCCTTGACCGGACGGTCTCCCGCCGGCGGGCCATGGGCCTGCTGGAGCTGGTCGGCCTGCAAGGCTTCGAGGACAAATATCCGCACGAGCTGTCAGGCGGCATGCGGCAGCGCGTGGCGCTGGCCCGCGCGCTCGTCCACGACCCGTCGCTCCTGCTCATGGACGAGCCGTTCGGCGCGCTCGACGCGATGACCCGCGAGTTCATGAACCTCGAGCTGCTCCGGATCTGGCAGGAGGCGGGCAAGACCGTCGTCTTCATCACCCACTCGATCCCCGAGGCCGTGTTCCTCGCCGACCGCGTGGTCGTCATGTCGGCCAGGCCGGGGCGCGTCGTCGACCTGGTGAGCGTCGAGCTGGCGCGGCCGCGCGACCTCGACATGATGGCGTCGGACGAGTTCGGGGTGTACACACGGAAGATCCGCCATCTCTTCGACGCCAAGGGATGGCTCGACTGATCCCGGCGACTGATCCGGGGAGGAGGCGCGCCATGACCGAGGAGACCCTCGACGCCCCGACCGCGTGGTGGAGGGAGCTGACCGAGGACCCGGCGGCGTTCCTCGCCGCCCGGCCGCAGGTCGTCTTGATCCCCCTCGTCCTCGTCGTGTTCGTGGGGCTGTGGGAGTGGGTGGTGCGCGCGTGGGCCGTCCCGCCCTTCATCGCGCCGGCGCCCACCGCCGTCGTCGCCTCGCTGGCCGGCGGGATCCGGAGCCGGCTCTATCTGGAGCACTTCGGGACCACGCTCTGCGAGACGCTGCTGGGGTTCCTCATCGCCGCCGCCTCGGGGATCGTCCTGGGGGCCGTCATCGCCCAGTTCCGCCTCGTGGAGCAGACCGTGTACCCCTACGTCGTCGCGCTGCAAACGCTGCCGAAGATCGCCATCGCGCCGCTCATCATCGTGTGGTTCGGCTTCGGGATCTCGTCCAAGGTCATCATCGCGGCGATGGTCGGGTTCTTCCCCGTGCTCGTGAACGTGATCGTCGGGCTCAAGACGATCGACCAGTCCAAGCTCGACCTCATGCGTTCGCTCAACGCTACCCGCTGGCAGACCTTCCGGCTGGTGAAGTTCCCCAACGCGCTGCCCTTCGTCTTCGCCGGGCTGGACATCGCCATCGTCTTCAGCGTGCTGGGGGCGATCGTCGGGGAGTTCGTGGGCGCCCAGCGCGGCCTTGGCAACCTGATTCTCCAGTTCAACTTCTCGCTCGACATCGCCGGCGTCTTCGCCGTCCTGATCTTGCTCTCGGTGATGGGCGTGGCGCTGCACCTCATCATGCAGGTCATCCAGAAGCGCGTGATCTTTTGGGCGGAGCCCGAGCAGGTCATCGGCGCATAGCCGGCCGATGAAACGGGCCCATCTGCGTGGCGGTAGGAGGCGAGATCGTCCGACGATCGAGCCGACACTTCAGAGGCTCGAAGATCTCGATCATTTCACCGCTCGGCTCGCGCCGGCGACCGGCGCTCACCTCGCACCGCGGCCGCCTAGCATCTGGACCCGTTTGATCGGCCTGCGGTCTTTACCGCAATCAGCGAGTCGCGGCAACTTTTACAGGAGGTCTCCATGAAGCGGTCTGTCGTCGTGACGCTGGTTGCGGGCGTGCTCGCTCTCTTGGCTGCTGGGAGCGCTCCGGCGCAGGATAAGCCGCTCAAGAAGGTGGTCTTTGCGGTGACCACGAAGGACATCTCGGTGGGCCACGCGGCGCACTCGTCGCTGCCCGTCGCGCTGGGGTACTGGAAGGCTGAGGGTCTGGACGTGGAAGTCACGAGCGTGGAGGGCTCGGTGGCCGGGCTGCAGCAGATCGGAAGCGGCAACATCCAGACCGTGTCGATCGGGCCCGAGGAGATCGTCATCGGACGCGACAAGGGTGTGAAGATCAGAGGCATCTACGTCCAGGCGCGCACGACCATCTACCGGATCGTCGTCCCCGCGGACAGCCCGATCCAGACCGTGGCCCAGCTCAAGGGCAAGACCATCGGTGTGCCCGCGCTCGCCTCGGGCTCCGTCCCCTTCGCCAAGGCGCTCGTCGCTTCCGTGGGCGTGGACCCCGAGAAGGACCTGAAGCTGCTGGCCGTGGGCGTGGGGGCGCCGGGGGCGCTGGCGCTTCAGCAGAAAACGGTCGACGCGCTCGCCCTGTGGGACACGCTGCAGGCCAGCCTCGAGAACCGCGGCCTGACGCTCCGCCGGCTCGACCTGCCGATGGTTCAGGAGATGATCGGCCAGACCCTCGCCGCCAACGACGCATACATCGCCGAGCGGCCCGAGATCCTCATCGGCTTCGCGCGCGGGATCGCCAAGGCAACGCTGTTCGGGCTGACGAACCCGGAGGCGGCGGTGCGCATCCACTGGAAGCTCTACCCGCAGACGAAACCGCAGAGCGGGGAGGAGACCAAGCTCCTCAAGGAGGCGATGCACGTCTTCAACGCGCGCTTCGAGCTGCAGCGGGTCGACAACCGCCCCGACAAGCGGTACGGGATCGCGACGCTCGCCCAGTGGACGACGCTCCAGAACATCTTCAAGGACCAGAAGATCGTTCAGGGCAGCGTCCCGCCCGCCGATCTCTACACCGACAAGCTCGTCGACCAGATCAACAAGTTCGACCATCAGGCAGTGATCCGGCAGGCCAAGGACTACAAGTGGTGAGGCACAAGTGGTGAGGCGCATTCCGAGAGGCGAGGTGAAGCCATGAAATACGAGATCATCGACGGCGACGGCCACGTCACGGAGACCTGGGAGCAGATCGCGCGGCACCTGGAGGAGCCCTATCGCCGGCGGCCGCTGCTCTCACCCTTCTTCCCGCAGGACGCCTGGGACCGGCGCCTCATCGGGACGAAGGGCAACTGGGCGGGCGACGGCAAGAGCTGGCTCGAGGCCCTCGACAGCGGCGGTATGGCGATGGCCGTGCTCTACCCGACGCTCGGTCTGTTCAACGCGTTCCTGCGCGACGCGGAGTGGGCGGTGGTGCTCTGCCGCGCCTATAACACCATGCTCTACAAAGAAGTGACGAGCGTGAGTCCGCGCCTCCGGGGTGTCGCGCTACTGCCGTTGCAGGACCCGCAGGCCGCGGCCGACGAGCTGCGGCGCGCGGTGCGCGAGCTCGGTCTCGTCGGCGGCATGCTCGCGGCCGACGGCTACTATCTTCTCGGCCACAAGCGCTTCGATCCGATCTACGCCGCGGCGCAGGAGCTGGGCGTGCCCGTCGCCGTCCACGCCGGGGGCACCGACATGGGGGTCGCCGGCCACGAGCCGTTCCCGAAGTTCATCCAGGCCCACGCGGTATCGCACGTGTTCGCCCAGCTCCGCCAGATCACCTCCGTGATGTTCGACGCCGTGCCCGTCCGCTTCCCGAGGCTCAAGATCGCCTTCCTCGAGGCGGGGTCGGGCTGGATCCCGTTCTTCCTGCAGCGGCTGGACGAGGAGTGGGAGAAGCGCGGCCACGCCGAGGCCAAGCTCCTCACCAAATCGCCGACGGAGTACGTCCGCGGCGGCAACATCTATTTCTCGTGTGAGGCGGACGAGCCGCTCCTGCCCCAGGCCCTGGCCTACGTCGGCGCCGACCGCATCATGTACGCCTCCGACTTCCCGCACTGGGACCACAGCTATCCCAAGTCGGTGAAGGAGCTGGCCGACCGCGCCGACGTGACCGACGCCCAGAAGGCCAGTGTGTTCGCCGGCGCCGCGCGCCGCTTCTATGGTTTGAAGTAGGCTCGGAAGGTGTTAGCCACTCAAGGAGGACAACCATGAAGCCCGGCGCACTGGCGATCATCATCGTGCTGCTCTTACTTTCGGCGTGGCCGGCCTCGGCTCAGCAGACACTGGCGGCCGAGAAAATCGGGCAGGTCAGCTTCCCGATCTCGTGCAACCCGGCGGCGCAGAAGCCGTTCGAACGCGCGGTCGTGCTGCTCCACTCGTTCTGGTACCTCGAGGCCGTCAAGGGGTTCACCGCGGTCACCCAGATCGATCCGCAGTGTGCGATCGGCTACTGGGGCGTCGCGATGAGCAACTGGACGCAGATCTGGTCGCCGCCACCGCCGGCGGCGCTCAAGCGCGGGTGGGAGGCGGTGGAGAAGGCCAGGACGGCGAGCACGAAGAGTCCGCGCGAAGCCGACTTCGTCGCGGCCGCGGAGGCGTTCTTCAAGGACGCGGACAAGCTCGATCACCGCACACGCGCGATGACCTACAGCCGGGTGATGGAGC
>JBGPYK010000493.1:0-2839 GCA_041493245.1 Methylomirabilia bacterium
ACCTTCGGGTGCTCGCCCGCCACGATCGTGATGCACTCGGCCGGGCAGGCCTGCTGGCACATGTAGCAGGCCACGCACTTGAGCGTCCCGTCCTCGCGCGCCTTCAAGATGTGCCGCCCGCGGAACCGCCCGGAATAGTCGCGCTTCTGCTCCGGGTACTGGATCGTCGGCAGCCGGCGAAGGTTCGCGAGGTTGCGCAGGAGGTGCCCCATGGTCACCTTGAGGCCACCCACGATGGCCGGGTAATAGAGACGCTGCAGCAGCGTCAGCTTGCGCGGGACCCGCTGTCCGACGTCGATGACGCCGCTCATCGGTCGAGCTCCCCCGCGATCACGTTCAACGTGCCGAGCGTCGCGATGGCGTCCGAGATGGTGCCGCCCACGATGATCTTCTCGAACGCCGCCATGTTGGGGAAGCAGGGCGGCCGCACCTTCAGGCGGTAGGGCCCTCCGCCCCCCGTCGACACGGCGTAGAAGCCGAGCTCGCCGTTGGCCCCCTCGATCCACTCGTAGCGCTCCCCGGCCGGCACGCGGATGCCTTCCATGACCAGCTTGAAGTGGTAGATGAGCGACTCCATGTCGTGGTACACGGCGTCCTTGGGCGGCAGGACGACGTGCCAGTCGTCCGAGCTGACGGGTCCCGTGTCCGGAAGGATGTCCAGGGCCTGCCGGATGATCTTGAGCGACTGCCGCATCTCTTCCATCCGGACGAGGTACCGCGCGAAGTTGTCGCCGTCGGTCGCGATCGGCACGTCCCAGTCGAACCGGTCGTAGAAATCGTAGGGGCGCGCCCGGCGCACGTCGTAGGGCACGCCGACCGAGCGCAGCATCGGGCCGGTCATGCCCCAGGCCACCGCCTGCTCCTTCGTCAGGACGCCGGTGCCCCCGAGGCGGTTGCGGGCGATCCGGTTGTTGTTGATGAGCTTCTCCATGTCGTCGAGGAACGGCGGGATCGTCTCCAGCAGCCTCCGGCACCGCGCCGCAAAGTCGTCCGGCACGTCGATCGCGAGGCCGCCGACCCGCACGTAGGAAACGGTCAGCCGCGCCCCGCAGCACGCCTCGATCAGGTCGTAGATCTGCTCACGCGGCTGGTAGTAGTACCAGAAGCTCGTCAGCGCGCCGCAGTCCACGAGGTTCGCGCCGATGTCCACGCAGTGATCCATGATCCGCGAGAACTCGGACAGGATCGTCCGCACGAGCCGGCCGCGCTCGGGGATCTCGACGCCGAGCATCGTCTCGACCGTCCGAACGTAGCCGACGCCGTTGATCATGGCCGAGAGGTAGTTGAGCCGGTCGGTGAAGGGGATGACCTGGTTCCAGGTGTGCGTTTCCGCCATCTTCTCGAAGCAGCGGTGGAGATAGCCGATCTTCGTCTCGGCCCGGATGATCTTTTCGCCGTCCAGCCGCGCGATGAGGTGGACGATCCCGTGCGTGGCCGGATGCGCGGGACCGATCGAGATCGTCTGCGTCTCGAAGTGCCCGGCGTGCTCGTCGGTGTGCTTGGCCCACTCCGGCCACTCCATGTCCGCCTCGGTGCACATCCAGCGTTGCCCGGGCGCGTAGTCCTTGCGCAGCGGGTGACCGACGAACGCGTCGTGGCAGAGCAGGCGGCGCAGGTTCGGGTGTCCGGCGAACCGGAAGCCGAAGAGGTCATACGCCTCGCGCTCGTACCAGTCGGCCCCCGGCCAGACGCCCGTCACGCTCGGCAAGGTCGGGTCCTCGGCGTCCGGCAGGAGCACCTTCACACGCAGGTGCTCGCTGCGCGTCAGGGACAAGAGATGCGAGACGGCCTCGAACCGCGTCTTCTGGCCGCGCCGGCGCAGGTTGTCGACGCCGGCCATGTCGAGGAACAGATCGAAGCGGCACTCGGGATCGTCCCGGAGCCACTTCGCCAGGGCGGGCCAGGCATCCGGCTCGACCTCGAGCGTCGGCAGATCGAGATCGACGACCGCGACCGAGGACGCGAGCGGGGACCCGCCGAGCCTGGCGCGCAGGCGCTCGGCCGCCGGCGAGAGGGTCGGGGTCTCGACGACCGGGCTCATGTGGGCCTGGCGGCCGCAAGTCTCGCCGAGCGGCTGTCGCGGGACTTCTCGCCCGAGGCAATCTTCTTCTGCAGCTCGATGAAGCCGTGCAGGAGCCCTTCCGGCGTCGGCGGGCACCCGGGCACGTAGACGTCCACGGGGACGATCTCGTCGATGCCCTGCGTGACGTGGTAGGCGCGGTAGAAGCCGCCCGAGGAGGCGCAGACGCCCATCGAGATGACCCACTTGGGCTCCGGCATCTCGTCGTAGATGCGGCGCAGCGTGGGCGCCAGCTTGTCCGTGACCGTGCCCGCGACGATCAGCAGGTCGGATTGGCGGGGCGTGAATCGGACGAACTCGGCGCCGAAACGAGAGAGGTCGTAGTGGGAGGACACCACCGACATGAACTCGATGCCGCAGCAGGCCGTGGCGAACGGGAACGGCCAGAGAGCGTTCTTGCGCGCCCAGGCGGCCACGACCTCGACCCGGGTGGTCAGGAAATCAGCCAGACCGCCGCCGGCCTTCGCGCCGTGGGCCGGGAGAGGTGGATTCGGACCGTTCATTGCGCCTCCGGCCGGGATTCTACGGCAAGGGGCCCCCTTAGCCGAAGTTGACGGTGTACGCGAGCGACTTCATGTCGCGCATCCGGTCGAGGAAGACGAGGCCGTCCAGGTGATCGATCTCATGCTGCAAAATCCGCGCGTGGTGGCCCGTCGCCTCGAACTCGACGGCCGCTCCCGATCTGTCCACCGCACGCACGCGGATCGCCGCGAAGCGCGGCACGATGCCTCCCCACAAAAACGGCACCGACAGGCAGCC
>JBGPYK010000102.1:0-7237 GCA_041493245.1 Methylomirabilia bacterium
ATTGCGCCCGCCACCCCTGCGCCCATGGCGAGCGTCGCGTTGGCCGCGTTGACGATGGCGTCGACCTCCCAGTCGGTGATGTCGCCGCGCTCGATCGAGATGCTCACCTGCCCCAGGCGGAGCTTCATGGGTGGTCGCCGCCCCGCGTCCGTTCCTGCGCCTTTGCGGCCTGCCACGAGCGCTCCAACTCGTTCTGCGAGACCGCTCCTACCGACTTCCCCTGGGCGATCAGATCAGCCTCCATCTCGGTGAATCGCCGCCGGAACTTCTCGATGGCGCCACCCAGCGCCTCCTCGGCGTCGATGCCCGATAGCCGCGCCACGTTCACGACGGAAAACAGCACGTCTCCCAACTCGTCACGGATCCGGTCCCGGTCGCTGCCCGCCAGGGCGCGGGCGGCCTCGGCCACCTCTTCGTTCACCTTTTCCCAGGCCGCCGCGGCGTCGGGCCAGTCGAAGTGCACCCGCGCGGCCTTCGTCTGCAAACGTTGGGCACGCAGCAGCGAGGGCAGAGCCCGGGGCACCCCATCGATGACGGACCGCCGGCGACCCGCCTGCTCGGCCTCGCGCTGCTTGATGACTTCCCACTGCGTCAGCGCTTCGCCCGCTGTCCTCACCGACGCCTCGCCGAACACATGGGGATGGCGCGAGACCATCTTGTCGCAAAGGCGGAGGAGCAGGTCGGTCATCGTGAACTCACCCAGCTCACGCGCGAGTTGGGCGTGAAAGACGACCTGCAAGAGAAGATCCCCCAACTCCTCCTCGAGCGCCCGGGGATCCTCCGCCTCGATGGCCTCCAGGACCTCGTACACTTCCTCCACGAGGTAGGCCTTGAGGGAAGCCCGAGTCTGCTCGCGGTCCCAGGGGCAGCCGTCGGGTCCGCGGAGTCGGCCCATGATGTCGAGAAGCTTTTCAAAGAGTGCACCGGGAGACTGGGTCATGTGCGTACCCGAGGGTCCCGGCATTATACAGCACGCATTTCCGCCGGGGCCAGGAGCAGGTCGTCGTCACGGGCGAGTGGCGACGGTGAGCCGACCCGGCTCCACCGTGAGCGATTCGACGGCGTCCGGCACCGGCCAGCGAATCGCCCGGGGCCCCGATACCCCCGGCAGCGTCCCGAACACGGCCGCTGGGAGGCGACGGCGGCCCATCGAGAATTGCTCGATGTCGAGCCGGAGCTGTCGACGATCGCCTCGCGCGGTTCCGGACTCGAGACGGACGTGGCCGCGCAGGCGCACCCACAAGGCGCCCGGGGCCCACCGTTGCGGGAGGAGTCGGAGGACCGAGCCTAGGGATTCCCCGCCCAGGGCGCGCAGGGGAAGACGCCCCGTGAGCTCCGCCACGCCATCTCCGATAAGCCGCACTCCCATCTCATTCAGGGGCAGCTCGTCACCGGAAAGGTGACGCGCCAAGAAGGCGTTCAGCTCCCGCTCGGACAGGGTCACAGTGCTCCCGCGCCCATCGTGTCGGGATCGCGTACTGCCGGCCGCGACCTCATAAAGCTTCTGCTGCGCCCGGCGTCCATCGGCCGGGCTACCGACCTCGTGCTGGCTCAGGGGCCGCTCGAAAATTCCAGATCCGAGCCAGAAGACCCCGCCGACCAGCACCCCCAGAAGGGTAACGGTCAAGCATCCGCAACCACACCCTGTTCTCACCCAGCCAAGCTAGCATTTGTGGTCATAAGCCGTTGAAAAGTAAATGACTTAGTTTTCAGGCCCGCGATCGTTCCTCAAGAAATTGACAGCTCAGAAGATAGATGATATATCACTAACAGGCTCAGGTTCATCCTCTAAGCTCCGACAAGAATGGGAGAACGGCATATGGCGAAGGTCATCGGCATCGACCTGGGAACGACGAACTCGGTGGTGTCGGTCGTCGAGGGGGGCAACCCCACGGTGATCGCGAATCAGGAGGGGAGCCGTCTCACCCCCTCCGTCGTGGGCTTCACGAAGGATGGGGAAATCCTCGTCGGCCAGGTCGCGAAGCGGCAGTCGATCACGAACCCCGAGAACACGGTGTTCTCGATCAAGCGGTTCGTGGGCCGCCGCTACGACGAAGTCCTCCAAGAGATCAAGCTCGTCCCCTTCAAGGTCGTCAAGGCCGGCAACAGCGACGCCCGGGTCGACGTGCGCGGCAAGCAGTACGCGCCGCCCGAGATCTCGGCCATGATTCTGCGCAAGCTGAAGGAGGCGGCCGAGGCCTATCTCGGCGAGAAGGTCGTGCAGGCGGTCATTACGGTGCCCGCGTACTTCAACGACAGCCAGCGTCAGGCGACCAAGGACGCCGGGCGCATCGCCGGCCTCGAAGTACTGAGAATCATCAACGAGCCGACGGCGGCGGCGCTGGCGTATGGACTGGACAAGAAGAAGGACGAGACGATCGCCGTCTACGACCTCGGCGGCGGCACGTTCGACGTCTCGATCCTGGAGATCGGCGAGGGCGTGTTCGAGGTCAAGGCCACCAATGGCGACACCCACCTCGGGGGTGATGACTTCGATCAGAAGGTCATGGACTGGATCGCCGACGAGTTCAAGAAGGAGCACGGGATCGACCTCCGCAAGGACCGCATGGCGCTCCAGCGGCTGAAGGAAGCGGCCGAGAAGGCCAAGTGCGAGCTGTCGACGACGGTGCAGACCGAGATCAACCTGCCCTTCATCACGGCCGACGCGACCGGGCCCAAGCATCTGGTGCTGACGCTGACGCGGGCGAAGCTGGAAGCGTTAGTCGCCGATCTCGTGGAGCGCACACTTGGTCCCTGCCGGCAGGCGATGCAGGACGCCGGCGTGACGGCCAAGGACATCGACGAGGTCGTGCTGGTCGGCGGCCAGACCCGGATGCCGAAGGTCCAGGAGGCCGTCAAGGCCTTGTTCGGCAGGGAGCCGCACAAGGGCGTCAACCCGGACGAGGTCGTCGCGATCGGCGCCGCCGTGCAGGGCGCAGTTCTCACGGGCGAGGTGGAGAACGTCGTGCTCGTTGACGTGACGCCGCTGTCACTCGGCATCGAGACGCTCGGCGGCGTGATGACCCCGCTCATTCAGCGAAACGCACGGATCCCCACCAAGGAGAGCCAGATCTTCACAACCGCGGCGGACAGCCAGACGTCGGTCGAGGTGCACGTGCAGCAGGGCGAGCGCCCGATGGCGCGGGACAACCGGACCCTCGGCAAGTTCCATCTGGTCGGGATCCCGCCGGCGCCGCGCGGCGTACCGCAGATCGAGGTGGCGTTCGACATCGACGCGAACGGCATTCTCAACGTCTCGGCCACCGACAAGGCGACGGGCAAGCGGCAGAACATCACCATCACGGCCTCGTCCGGGTTGACGAAGGACGAGATCGAGAAGATGGTCAAGGAGGCCCAAGCGAACGCCGCTGAAGACACCAAGCGTAAGGAGGAGATCGAGGTTCGGAACCAGACCGACTCGCTGGTGTACTCCACGGAGCGGACGCTCGGCGAGCACGGCGGCAAGCTGGGCGAGGCCGACCGCAAGGTGATCGACGACGCGCTGGCCGAGGCCCGCGAGGCCCTCAAGGGCGAGGACGTGGGCCGGATGAAGCGCGCCCAGGAGACGCTGACGCGCGCGGCCCACAAGCTGGCCGAGGTCATGTATCAGGCCCCGACCGAGCAGGGAGCGCCCACCGGCGGCCCGACGGGTGACGGGCGCGCGGCCGGCCCCAAGGAGGGTGAGGTCGTCGACGCCGAGTTCGAGGATCTGGGCGAGAAGAAGTAGCGGGTCATGCATCGTGACTACTACGCGGTGCTGGGCATCGCGGCGACGGCCGGGCCGCGCGAGATCCGTCAGGCCTACCGGCAGCTCGCGCGGCGGTACTCGCCCGACGTGAACTTTTGGGACAGGGAGGCCCGAGCCCTCTTCGAGGAAATCGCGGAGGCGTACCGCGTTCTCAGCGATCCCGGCGCTCGGGGGATGTACGACCGCTTCGGTCATCAGGTCGTCGCGGGAGCGATCGACCCCAGCCGCCGGGGCGACGACGTGCATGCAGCAGTGGAGCTGTCCTTCGCAGAGGCGGCGCGCGGCGTCCGGCTGCCGCTCGACGTCCAACGCTTCTCGCCGTGTACGGTGTGCGCCGCGTGCGGTCACGACGAAGTCGGCGCGCCGTGCTTCCGCTGCGCGGGCCGTGGCGTGCGCCGGAGCGTCGATCCCGTGCTGGTCACGATTCCGGCGGGGGTCGATTCCGGCAGTCAGGTCTCCGCCGCCGGCGAAGGCAGCGCTGCCCCATTTGGCGGGCCCCGGGGCGACCTCATCGTCAGCACCCGTGTGCGCGAGCATCCATTCTTCAAGCGCAAGGGCGACAGCGTGCATTGCGAGGCCTCGGTGAGTGTCTGGGAGGCCATCCGCGGCGCTCGGATCCGCGTGCCCACGCCCGCGGGCGAGGCGTTCCTCGTTGTGCCGCCAGGGACCCCGAGTGGCGCCGTGTTCAGGCTGCGGGGGCAGGGGCTGCCGCGCCTCGCGGCGGAGGGCACGGGCGACCTCTTCGTGACCATTCGGGTCGACGTACCGGTTGGGCTCGACGAACGGACAGACGAGCTGGTGCGTCAGCTCGAGCGCCTGATGCCGATGGCGCTGCGGGCGAGTCTCGAGCGCTACGCCGGAGGCGCGGGATGACGGACCGGACGAAGCCCTTGTACATGATCGGCGTGGTCGCCGAGATGCTCGGCGTGCATCCGCAGACCCTCCGGTTTTATGAGAAGAAGGGCCTCTTGCGGCCCAGCCGGACGGAGGGCCGGACCCGAATGTACTCGGCCGACGACGTGGAGGAGCTAGCCCGCCTGCTGCGGCTCACACGGGATCTCGGCGTGAATCTTGCGGGCGTCGAAATCATCATAAGGATGAGACGCCGAGTGGTCGATATGCAGAAACAGATGGAGGATCTTCTCGCCTACATCCGCGAGAGCGGGGCCGAGGTGAGGGATTCCGAGAGCCGGGAGCCCCGGGAAGCACTCGTGAGGGCGGCGTCGGGCCAGCTCCAGCCGATCGATTTGTTCTGAGAAAGTCGAGGGTGACCGAACACATGGTCGACGAAAAGGAAGGAAAAGGACTGATCGTCCCTGACATCCTCGGGATCCTTCCCCTCAGGTCGGCGGTGGTGTTCCCGCACGCCGTCGTGCCGCTCGCGGCTGGGCGGCCAACCTCGGTCCGCCTCATCGAGGAGGCGGTGCAGGGGGGCCGCTTGGTCGGAGCGATCATGCAAAAGGACCCCGCCGAGGACGCGCCCGAAGCCGCCGGCCTGCATCGGATCGGCACGGTGACGCTGATCCACAGGGTGCTGAAGCAGCCGGACGGCACGCTGCGTCTCGTGGTGCAGGGGCTTGGCCGGTTCCGGATCGTCGAGGTGCTCGCCACCACGCCGTATCTCCGGGCGCGGGTCGAGGGCCTGCCCGAGGACGAACCCCAGGACATCGAGACCGAGGCGCTCGTGCGCAGCGCGACGTCGCTCTTCCAGAAGGTGGTGTCCCTGTCCCCGACGCTCCCCGACGAGCTGGCCAGCGTAGTCTCGGCGGCGGAGGGGCCCGGCCAGGTGGCGGATCTCATCGCGGCGTCCCTGCCCACGCTGACGCTCGCGCTCAAGGAGGAGCTGCTGGAGACCGTGGCCGTCAAGGCGCGGTTGCAGAAGCTGATCTCCGCCCTCGGCAAGGAGGCGGAGGTCGTCGAGCTGGGCTCGAAGATCCAGTCCGAGATCCAGTCGGAGATGTCCAAGACCCAGCGCGAGTACTACCTGCGGGAGCAGCTCAAGGCCATCCAGAAGGAGCTGGGTGAGTCCGATGAGCGCACGCAGGAGATCGACGCGCTGCGGGAGAAGGTCGAGGCCGCGGGGATGACGGAGGAGGCCAACCGGGAAGCGCTCCGCGAGGTGGATCGGCTCGCGAAGATGCCGCCGGCGGCCGCCGAGTACACCGTGGCTCGGACGTACATCGACTGGCTGGTGTCAATGCCGTGGACGCAGGAGACGACGGACAACGTCGACATCGAGCCCGCGCGGCGGATCCTCGACGAGGACCACGAGGGCCTGGAGAAAATCAAGGAGCGGATCCTCGAGCATCTGGCCGTCAAGAAGATGCGGCCCTCGGGGAAGGACCCGATCCTCTGCTTCGTGGGCCCGCCCGGCGTCGGCAAGACGTCACTGGGACGGTCGATCGCGCGCGCGCTGGGGCGGAAGTTCCACCGGGTCTCCCTGGGCGGGATGCGCGACGAGGCGGAGATCCGCGGCCATCGCCGCACGTACGTCGGCGCGCTGCCCGGGCAGGTCGTCCAGGGTCTGCGGCGCGCCGGCACGAAGAACCCGGTGTTCATGCTGGACGAGATCGACAAGCTCGGTATGGACTTCCGCGGAGATCCGGCCTCGGCCCTGCTCGAGGTGCTCGATCCCGAGCAGAACGGCACGTTCCGGGACCACTACCTGGACGTCGCCTTCGACCTCTCGCGGGTGCTCTTCATCACCACCGCGAACGTGATGGACACCGTGCCTCCGGCGCTGCGCGACCGCATGGAGGTCATCCCGCTGGCGGGCTACACGGAGGAGGAGAAGGTCAGGATCGCGCAAAAGCACCTCATCCCGAAGCAGGCGCGCGAGCACGGCCTCGATCCCGCGGCTGACGTGACCTTTACGCCGGAATCACTGCGCCTGCTCGCCCGCGGCTACACCCGCGAGGCCGGCGTCCGCAACCTGGAGCGCGAGATCGCGAGCGTTTGCCGCAAGATCACGCGCCGGCGCGCGGAGGGCGAGACGGCGCCCGTCGTGGTCACGCCCGACGTCGTCACGTCGTTCCTCGGCGTGCCGCGCTTCGAATTCGAGGAGCTGGAGGAGCGGACTCGGGTCCCCGGCGTGGCGGTGGGCCTGGCCTGGACACCGGCCGGCGGCGACCTCCTCTTGATCGAGGCGACGAAAATGAAGGGAGCGCGAACGCTGACCCTCACCGGTCAGCTCGGCGACGTGATGAAGGAGTCCGCCCAGGCGGCGCTGTCGTGGGTGCGCTCGCACGCCAACGAGCTGGGGATCTCGGCGAGCTTCTGGGACACGGTGGACCTCCACATCCACGTGCCCGCGGGCGCGATCCCGAAGGACGGCCCCTCGGCGGGCATCACGCTGACGACGGCCCTCGTGTCGTTGCTGACGAGCCGCCGCGTGCGGCCCGGGCTCGCGATGACGGGCGAGGTCAGCCTCTCGGGCCGGGTGCTGCCCGTTGGCGGCATCAAGGAAAAGGTCCTGGCGGCGCACCGCGC
>JBGPYK010000445.1:0-3145 GCA_041493245.1 Methylomirabilia bacterium
CGGTTTCGTGCTCGGAGTACCGCTGGGTATCCTCGCCGGGGTCTACGGGGGCCGCGTCGAGACCCTCGTCATGCGGTGCGCCGACATGCTGATGGCGTTTCCCACGCTGCTGCTGGCGCTGATCATCGTGACCGCCCTCGGCGGGACTCTCGTCAACGAGATCATGGCCATCGGCATCGCTCTCACGCCGAACTTCGTGCGACTGTCGCGGAGCCTGGCCCTGACCATCCGGGAGCAGGACTACATCCTGGCCGCGCGCGCGCTCGGCAGCGGGCAGCTCCGCGTGATGGCGCGTCACGTGTTTCCCAATGCGCTCTACGCCCTCGTGGTCGTGGGCACCCTCTACATCGCGACCGCCATCCGCACCGAGGCGGGCCTGTCCTTCCTCGGGCTCGGCATCCCACCGCCCACGCCGAGCTGGGGCAACATCCTGAGCGAGGGCCGCCAGTACATCAAGTGCTGCCCGTGGCTCACCACGTTCTCCGGACTCGCCATCATGCTGGCGGTCCTGGCCTTCAACCTGGTGGGCGACTCCCTCCGCGACCTCCTCGATCCGCGCCTGCGTGGCGAGTAGCGAGGCTCTCCGCGCCGACAAACTGCCGCGGCGAGCCCCTCCGGGCAGGAGAGCAGAGCCGCACACGGGCGAGTCTTGACCCCGCGGCGCTCTCCGCTTAGGCTCCAGCGGAAAATGCCCGTACACTCTCGCTGGCTCGCACACTGGCGGGGCGACCTCGCCGGCGGAGTGACGTCCGCCATCCTCACGATCCCGGTGAGCATGGGCTACGGGATTCTCGCTCTGTACGCTCTCGGCGACCAGTACGTCTCCTACGGAATCCTGGCCGGGCTCTACGGGGCGATCTTCGTGCCCGCGACGGCGGTGCTGCTGGGGGCCGATACCGCCATGATGTACGCGCCCCGCAGCGTGGTCACCTTCCTGCTTGGGGCCATCGTCTCCCAGAGTCTGGTCAAGTCGGGGACCGACGCCGTCAACCTGGCCGATGTCCACCAGACTCTGGTCCTCGTCTTCTTCGTGGTGCTCGTGGCGGGACTGTTCCAGGCGGTGTTCGGTGCCTTCCGGCTGGGGAGCCTCGTCCAGTACATCCCCTCGCCCGTGATGGCGGGCTTCCAGAACGCGGCGGCAATCCTGATCTTCTTCTCTCAGATCGACAGCATGCTCGGATTTCGCCGCCATGTACCGCTCCCCGAGATCGTGGGCCATGCAGCGGCGATCCAGCCGCTCACACTCCTCGTGGGTCTCCTGACGGCGGTCGCGATGTGGCAGGTCCCCAACCTGACCCGCAAGCTCCCTCCCGCCATCGCCGGCCTCATCGCCGGGAGCGCCGGTTATTACCTCCTCGTCGCCATGGGATTTCGGAGCCAGCTCGGGCCCGTCATCGGCGCGATGCCCTCGGCCGTGCCCAGCGCCGCCTATCTATCCAGCCTCCTGTCCGTGCCCGCAAGCACCGAGTTTCGGCATCTCATGCCCGCGCTCATCACCGGGGCCCTCAGTCTGGCGATCATCGCGTCGCTGGACGGGCTCCTCTGTGCCAAGACCGTCGAGGGCGCCACAGGCCAGAAGGTTCGCGGCAACCGAGAACTGGTGCGGCTCGGGCTCGGCAACGTGGTGGCGGCCTGCTTCGGCGGCATCGCCTCCGGCATCAACCTGGGATCGAGCTTCGCCAACCACAAGGCTGGTGGCCGGACGTCGGCCTCCGTCCTGGTCACGGCAGTGGTCATTCTCGTCGCCGTGCTCCTGCTCACGCCCGTCATCGCGTATATTCCCCGCGCGGTCATCGCCGGACTGCTCGTCGTGGTGTCTCTCCAGCTCATCGACCGCTGGAGCATCCAGATCCTTCGCCGCTTGCTCGCGCGGGAGTTCGTCCACTGGCGGAACATGACCGTCGATCTCATCGTGATCCTGCTGGTGGCGACGGTCGCCATTGCCGCCAACCTGGTCGCGGCGGTGGGCATCGGCGTGGGCGTCGCGGTGCTGTCGTTTCTCACACGCATGAGCAAGTCGCTCGTGCGGCGGGCTTACCACGGCGACGTGATCCACTCCCGGCGGACCCGGGATCCGCGGCTCATGGAGATCCTCCGTGCCCACGGCCGGAAGATCCTGGTCTTCGAGCTCGAGGGCCCGATCTTCTTCGGTACGGCGGAGGACCTCGCCAACCGCGTGGAGGCAGCCTTACGGGACGGCGTGGCCTTTGTCGTGCTGGACCTCAAGCGCATCAACGAGATCGACAGCACCGGTGCCCGCATCCTCCTGCAGATTCACGAGCGCCTCGCGCGAGCGGGCAAGCACTTGCTGGTGAGTCACCTCGACGCCAACCAGCGCCTCGCCGACTTCCTGCGGGCCATTGGCGTGACCACCGCCCTCACGGGCCAGCGGATCTTCGGCGACACGGACCGCGCCCTCGAGTGGGCCGAGGACCGGCTCATCACCGATGAGCTGGGCGGCCTGGGGGCGGGCGAGGAGCACGCCTTCGAGCGATTGGACATCGCCGACGGTCTAAGCGAGGCGGAGTGTGCCACGCTCAAGGACGTCCTCATTCGGCGGACCTACGCAAAGGGCGACACCGTGGTCCGGGAGGGGGAGACGGGCCAGGATCTGTTCATCATCGCCCAGGGGACAGGGAGCGTGAAGATCAAGCTGGCCGGGAAGGACCGGGAGAACCGGCTCGCGACCTTCTCGGCGGGCACGGTGTTCGGCGAGGTGGCCATGCTCGACGCACAGCCGCGCTCGGCGACGGTGGAGGCCGACGAGGATCTGGTCTGCTATGTACTGACCCAGAACGCGTTCGAATGCCTGGCCCGGGAACACCAACCGATCGCCATCAAGCTCCTCAAGAACCTCGGGCGAGAGCTGAGCCGCCGGCTCCGCCGGGCAACCCGGACGATCTATGAGCTGGAAAGTTGATCGCGATGCGACGTTCAACCACCGCCCCTACAATCCCGGCATGACCAGCGCGCCCCCCGTTCCGGGCCCCATCGGCCAGCCGCTCCGGCGCAAGGAGGACGATCGCCTGCTCCGGGGACAGGGACGGTTCAGCGACGACTTCGCGCTGCCCGGCCAGGTGCACGCAGCGATGGTGCGCTCGCCCCATCCGCACGCCCGCATCGTCGCGATCGACGCCGACGAGGC
>JBGPYK010000297.1:0-4199 GCA_041493245.1 Methylomirabilia bacterium
AACGGGAGATTCGGGAGGCGATCCGTTTCCATATCGATGGACTTCGCGAGGACGGGATTCCAGTCCCGAAGCCCACGACGATCTGCGATTACGTGGAGGCGTGAGGGCATGCGAAGCCCCTCGTGATACCGCTCTCAGGTGGCCCCAGCGATTCTGTGCCGCCGCAAGGCTGGAAGTGGCGGAAACTCACCGATCTCGCACCTCATCGAGCCCAAGGGACGAGAAGTGGCGGAAGCGATTGCAGAGTTGCGTAAGATGATCGCATGAGCCAACACGCTGGTCCGCCACGAGCGTCCGACACACCGCTTGTACCCGAGCCAACGTTCGCCGCGCGCGCGCGCACGCTCGTGTACCTCGGGCGCAACGGGACGCTGGCGACGCTGTCGCGTAAGCACCCGGGGCATCCGTTCGCGTCGATCATGCCGTACGCGCTCGACGCCGAGGGCCAGCCGCTCGTTCTCATCAGCGCGATGGCGATGCACACGCAGAACCTCGAGGTGGACGGGCGCGCGAGCCTCCTCGTCACCCAGCCCGGCGCGACGGGCGATCCCCTCGCCTCCGGGCGCGTCACGCTCATGGGGCGAGCCGCGCGCGCGAGCGCCGCCGAGCGCGACGCCATCAAGCCCGTCTACCTCGCGGCCCACGCGAACGCGGTCTATTGGGTGGACTTCGAGGACTTCGCGTTCTGGCGGCTCGCGGTCGACGACGTGTACTTTGTGGGCGGCTTTGCGGCGATGGGCTGGGTCGACGCGGCGGACTACCGGGCGGCGCGTCCCGACCCGCTGGCCGAGGTCGCCGAGGGGATCATGGAGCACATGAACCGCGATCATGCCGACGCCCTGCTGGGCTATGCGCGGTTCTTCGCCGGCGAGGCGGCCGACGAGGCGCAGATGGTTTCCGTCGATCGCCTCGGCTTCAAGTTGCACCTCAAGAACGGCCAGCGGCGCTGGAGCGCGCGCATCGCCTTCCCCCGCGAGGTCACGACGGCGGCCGACAGCCGTGCGGTCCTCATCGAGATGGCGCGCCAGGCGCGGGGGTGAGCGCGGTCGCTCCGATCGTGCTCGCCCTCGTCGTCGCCGGCTGTGCCTCCGGCAAGACGCTGCTGCCCGACTGGGCGCCCGACGTCCTCAAGCCGACCGCCTTCGTCGTGCGGCCATCGGCTTCCGAGCCCGCACGGCTGCCATCGCCGCCGCCGCCCGAGATCGTCCAGCTCCTCAAGCTCGCCGCGCCCGAGGGGGGACGCGGCCGGCTGAAGCTGACGAAAACCGTGAGCTATGTCCGCGACACGGAGCGCGCCCCCGCCAAGCTGCCGCAGGTTGCTCCGCCGTACCACACGGTCACCACATACACCGGCGGCGGCAGGATCAGCGTGAGCGACGACCTCGGCGTGTGGACGTTCGCCTACACCCAGGTGGCTCTGCACGACGCGGCGCTGAACCTGTCCGGCCTCCAGGCTCTCAGCATCCGGTTCGAGAGTACATTCGCGGACAGGCTGGAGATCGACTGGGACGAAAGCGCGCTCCTTGATCCGGGTGGCAAGTTGCGTAGGCTCGTCCACCGGGGCGACCTGACGCCGGAGCGCGAGTCGGTGCCGTGGGTGAGCCACGTTGGGCCCGGTAGCGTGCTCGACGACTGGGTCCTACCCTCTGACGAGGTTCTTCTCACGCGGGAGACGGCGGCGCGCCGCGGCCGGGCGTTCTTCGAGACGCTGGCGCCGGGCGCGCGGGTGATCGTCGGGCTGACCCTGCGCCGTGGGGATGAGCGGTTGGTCAAGGCGTTCACGTTCCAGACGCAGCCGCTGCGGGTCGAAGTGCCCCCGCCACGCCCGATCGACAAGTGGGTGGGGGAGACCTTTGTCGTCCTGGCGCGTCCACACTCGCGGCAGCGGGACTAGTACAGGTCGCTCCAGGTCAGAGACAAGATCACGCGGCACCCGAGCCACGAAGAGGCCGCGGGAGCGCTCCTCAAGGTCACGGGTGTGAAGTACGACCGCCTCGATCCCGTCGTGACGTTGGTCCGCCCGGACACCAAGCAAGAGTACACGGCGCGGCCCGTCGCGGGCAGCATTGACGACCTCGCCCCGCTCGCCGACATCGAGAGCGCTCGGAGCCAGTGGAAGGGCAAGACGCTCTGGCTCGCCGAGCCCAACCTCCGAACCCCCGGTGTCGGCGCGGCGGACGTCGGGGTCCGGCCCGTCAAGCGCTTCGCGCCGGTCGAGGTCGTCGACGTCGTGCCCGGGTGGTCGACCGCGGCTCCCGTGCGCTTCATCGTCCGAGCGCCCGCAGGCCATCTCGGCTTCCGCGACGTCCACATCACGGGGACCAACCTGCCCGAGGCGCTCCGCCAGCAGAACACGTTCGACCAGGCGTTCCTCACGGAGGACCCGCGCCTCGAGGTCGACTGGCCGGCCGACGTCTGGACCGCGATCGAGGACGGCCGGGTTGTGCTCGGGATGACGGCCGAGCAGGCGCGGATGAGCTGGGGCGATCCCCGGCGCGTCGAGCGCGTCGTGGCCGGAATGGAGCAGCAGGAGCGGTGGACGTACGGCGACCGGCGGGCGCTCGCCCTCGTCAACGGCGTGGTTGTGCGAGCCGAGTCGGTGCCCGTGGTGCGAGGTGAGCGCCGTCGAGGCGCGAGCCGTAGCGGTGAGATGATCGAAGATCCAGGCGAGCGGTGAAATGATCGAAGTATGGCCACGCAAATTGGCCCAGTACCAGCACCGAGGCCCGCACCGAGGCCCGCTTGACAGGTCGCATCGGCCCGCATAGCCTCGCCATACACTTTCACAGGAGGTCCCCATGCCTGCGCCCTACGACGTGGTGGTGATCGGCGGCGGTAATGCCGCCATGTGCGCCGCGCTGTCCGCCCGCGAGCAGGGTGCGCGCGTGCTCGTCCTCGAGAAGGCGCCGGAGACCTGGCGCGGCGGCAACGGCTTCTTCACTGCGGGCGGCTTCCGCTTCGCGTTCAAGAGCTTCGAGGAGCTGCGCGAGCTGGTCGGCGACATGTCCGACGAGGAAGCTGCCCAGATGGAGGTCGATCCGTATACGGAGGACGCGTACTACGACGATCTCATGCGCGTCACCGAGGACCTGGCGGATCCCGACCTGGCGATGCTCCTCGTGCGTGAATCGCTGCCGACCGTCCGCTGGATGCGCGACCGCGGCGTCCGCTGGATCCCGATGTTCGGCCGCCAGGCGTACAAGGTCGGCAACCGCTTCCGGTTCTGGGGCAACCTCGTGCTGGAGGCCGTCGGCGGCGGCCCCGGCCTCATCGACATGGAGTACACGTCGGCGGGCAAAGAGGGGATCGAGGTCCGCTTCGAGACCAAGGCGATGCGCCTCGTCGTCGACGATGCCGGGCGCGTCACGGGCGTCGTGGTCCGCACGCCGTCGGGCGCGGAGACGATCGCCGCCCGCGCCGTGGTGCTCGCCTCGGGCGGCTTCGAGGCCAACGCCGAGATGCGCACGCGCTACTTGGGCCCCAACTGGGACCTCGCGCGCGTGCGTGGCACCCCGTACAACACCGGCGACGGCATCCGGATGGCGCTCGACGTCGGCGCCCAGCCGTGGGGCAACTGGAGCGGCTGCCACGCCGTGCAGTGGGACTACAACGCCCCCTGGCATGGCGACCGGAAGGTCGGGGACAACTTCCAGAAGCACTCGTATCCGCTCGGGATCATCGTCAATCTCCGGGGCGAGCGGTTCGTCGACGAGGGCGCCGATTTCCGGAATTACACCTACGTCAAGTACGGGCGGATGATCATCCAGCAACCCCGGCGCGCGGCGTTCCAGATCTTCGACCAGAAGGTGCTCCACCTGCTGCGCGAGGAATACCGCATCCGCGAGGTGACGAAGGCGGAGGCGCCGACGCTGGAAGAGCTGGCGCGCAAGCTCGAGATCGACGTCGACGGCTTCGTCCATACGGTGACGGCGTTCAACCGGGCAGTGCAACCGGCAGCGTTCAACCCCGCGGTGAAGGACGGCAAGGGCACGCAGGGGATTACGCCGCCCAAGTCCAACTGGGCCCAGCCGCTGGACACGCCGCCCTACGTCGGCTATGCGGTGACGACGGGCGTCACGTTCACGTTCGGCGGCCTGCACATCACCCCGACGGCCGAGGTCATCGACTGTGAGCAGCGGGTCATCCCCGGGCTCTTCGCGGCGGGCGAGCTGGTGGGTGGGCTCTTCTACCAGAACTAT
>JBGPYK010000528.1:0-2614 GCA_041493245.1 Methylomirabilia bacterium
AGGCACTGCGCCTGCCACTCGTCGGGCGAGTGGCCGATCGTCACGCGGTTGTCGATCCTCACGAGTGGCGTGCGGAGCAGTCGTGGCTCGGTCAGCGCGCGCTCGAGCGTGCGTTCGGGGGAGTCGCCGCGCACGTGCAGGCCGAGGGCACGGAACCGCGGATGCTCGCGGTTGATCAGCTTGGCCGCGCCGAACTTCTCCTGAAACCGCCGTAGCTCGCCGCGGGCCGCCGGGCGCTCGTCGAGGTCGACGAAGTGGACCTGGATGCGGCGTTCGGAGAAGAAGCGCAGGGCCTTGCGCGTCTCCTGGCAGTCCTTGAACCCGAAGACCTGGATCATTGGAGCGGGGGCCATCAGGCCGGCTTGGACGGTGGGTGGCCCGAAAGAGGTGGCGGCTGGCTCCGTCGTGCCCGTTCTGACCGTTCACGGAGCTGCTCCCACGCGGTCATCGGTACGGGAGGCGTCCCCGGCGGGTTGGTGCGCCCAGTGTGCGTGCCGTGATAGTCGGAGCCGCCGGTGGCGACGAGATCGAAACGCCGGCACAGATCGAGATAGGCTCTCACCTGCACCGTCGAGTGCTCGGGATAGTACGTCTCGATACCCTGGAGCCCCGCGTCTACGAGGGCGGGGATCATCGCGTCGCGGTTCGCGAGGCCGGGGTGCGCGAAGACGGGGACGCCCTGCGCGCGCCGGATCACCGCGACGGCCTCCACGGGAGTCAGGCGATGCCGGGGGACGTTGGCGGGACCGTCGGTGCGCAAGTACTTGTCGAACGCCTCACGCACTGACTTCACGTAGCCGTGCTTGACCATCACCTGCGCGACATGCGGCCGTCCCGGCGCGCCCTCGCCGGCCACGGCGAACACTTCCGCCGGATCGATCGGCATCCCCAGCTCGGCCAGGCGCTCGGCCAGGCGGTACACGCGCGCGGTTCGCTCCCTCCGCTGCTCGCGCAGAAATTCCTGAAACCAGGGCGCGTCGTGGTCGACGAGATAGCCGAGGATGTGGATCTCCGCGCCCTCGACGTCGCAGTTGATCTCGAGCCCGGGCACGATCGTGAGCCCGGGGTGGCGCGGCGCCTCCGCGCGCGCCTCCGCGAGGCCCTCGGTGGAGTCGTGGTCGGTGATCGCGAGCACGCGCACGCCGTGCTCGACGGCCTTGCGCACCAACTCGCGTGGCGTCAGCGCGCCGTCGGAGGCGATCGTGTGCGTATGGAGGTCGACCTTACCCATTACTTCCGCTGGCGTCCCGTCCCGTCGGCCGTGAGATAGGTGAGGATTGTGCGTACGGCTACGCCCGTCGCGCCCTTGGGCGCGAGCGGCGTGTCGCGCTCGGTGAAGGCGGGGCCGGCGATGTCGAAGTGGGCCCACGGCGTATCGCCCGCAAATTCTTTGAGGAAGAGCGCGGCCGTGATCGCCCCGCCCCCACGCGGCCCCACGTTGTTGATGTCTGCGACCTCGCTCTTGAGGCCCTCGCGGTATTCGTCGATCAGCGGGAGCCGCCACACGCTCTCGCCGGCGGCGACGGCGGCGTGCAGCAGGCGGCCGGCCAGGGCGTGGTTATTGGCGAGGAGCCCGGAGCAGAGCGGGCCGAGGGCCACTACGCACGCTCCCGTGAGCGTCGCCATGTCGATCATCTCGTCGGGCTTCACGTGTTCGCGCGCGTAGCAGAGCGCGTCGGCCAGCGTGAGGCGTCCCTCGGCGTCGGTGTTGCCGATCTCGATGGTCGTGCCGTTCATCGCGCGGAGCACGTCGCCCGGCCGGATGGCCGAGCCCGAGGGCATGTTCTCCGTCGCCGCGATGAGCCCGTGCACTTCGACGCCCGGAGCGAGCTGGGGGAGCGCGCGCATGATGCCGAGGACGGCCGCGGCCCCCGACATGTCGTCCTTCATCCGCAGCATCCCGTCGGCGGTCTTGAGGTCGAGGCCGCCGGCGTCGAACGTCACGCCCTTGCCGATCACGGCCACGCGCTTCTTCGGGCGCACCGGCGTGTAGGTCAGATGGATGAACTTCGGCGGCTGCTCGCTCCCGGCGGCCACGCCGAGGAAGGCGCCCATGCCCATCTTGGCGCACTCCGCGCGGTCGTAGACCTTGAGGGTCAGCCCGGCCTCCTTCGCGACCTGCGCCGCGACCTCGGCCAGGTGCTCCGGGTGCACGTCGTTGGCCGGCGCGTTGACGAGGTCCCGCGCGAACCACGTCGCGCCGGCGAAGATCTCACCCCGGCGGGCGCCCGCCTCGACCTCGCGGGCCGCGCGTCCCTGCGGCGCGAGCACCCGCAGCTCTTCCACCGTCTTGTCCGCTTTCTCGCGCTTGTAACGATCGAAGGTGTACGTCCCCAGGATCGCGCCCTCGACCACCGCGTGGGCACGCTGGCCGTCCGGCAGCCGCTCGCCGAGCACCTCGATGGCCACCGTGCGGGCGCCGAGGTCGCGGGCCCGCCGGAGCGCCGCCGCCGCCCCACGGCGGACGACCTCGAGCGTGAACCCCTTGCGCGGCCCGAGGCCGGCGACGACGAGGCGTGGCGTGGCGAGGGTGGGCGTGTGGACGTGGGTGACCTGTCCGGCCTTGCCCAGGAATTTCTCGGCGTCGAGGATCGCCTTGATCTGCCCGCCCGAG
>JBGPYK010000035.1:0-12111 GCA_041493245.1 Methylomirabilia bacterium
ACGGCGGTGAAGCTCCGTCTTGCGGTCGAAGTCGCGCTTGGTGTCGGCGACGCCCACCTGGGCCTTCGCGGTGTTGGCGTGGGCCTCGGCCAGCGCGGCCCGCGCGTTCTCGATGTCGGCGCGGGCGCGCTCGACCTGGGCTTGCTGGTTGAGGACAGTGGCTTGCGCCGAGTCGAGATCGGCGCGGGCTTGGTTGACTTTCGCTTCGAAGATCGCGGGATCGATCCGCGCGATGACCTGATCCTTGCGGACGATCGAGTTGAAGTCGGCCATGAGCGCCGCGATCTGCCCCGAGACTTGGCTGCCGACCTGGACCGTGATGACCGCGTTGACGTTGCCTGTGGCCGCCACGGCCGCGGTCATGGGCCCGCGCTCGACACGGGCGAGACGGTACTTCGGCGCATTTCCCCGGCTCTGGGTGTACAGGTACCCCCACACACCGGCGCCGACGGCGAGCCCTACTAACAGCAGCGACAGGAGACGCTTCATCGCAGGTTAGACGCGGTCCGCAAATATCCTATTTACTTAGGCAAGTTACCGCCGACCGAGGGCCCGGTCGAGTCGGTAGAGGGCAATCCGGAAGTCGGACAGCGCCTGGGTCTCGGTGTTTTGGGACTGGGTGAGCGCGAGTTGGGCATCGGTCAGCTCGAGGATCGTTCCCACGCCGGCGTCGAAACGGCCCTGAGCCAGGCGGAAGTTTTCCTCCGCCGAGGCGACGGCGGCCTGCGCGGCCTGGATCCGTTCCTGCGCCTCCTCGGCAGAAATCTCCGCTTGCTCGACGTTCTGGATGATGTCCAACTCCGAGGCCTTGACCCGCGCCCGAGCGGCGTCGAGGTTAGCCTTCGCCTCCTGGTGCTTCGCGATCAGGTTGCCGCCGTCGAAGAGCGTCCACGACAAGGTGAGGCCGAGCGACCAGAACTCGTTCAGCTCCGACTGCGTTCCGCCGTAGGCGCCGGTGGCTGAGATGTTGGGAAAGAAGTTGCGAAAAGCCTGGCGCGTCTGGGCTTCGGTGACCTCGACCTGGAGCTTGGTCTGGCGGTGCTCCGGCCGCTGCCGCAGCGCTTCGGCGCGGAGCTGCTGCCGGTCGAACTGGACCGGCTCGTAGAGAAGGTTGTCCTGGATTTGGGTGGGGATGTCGACATCGATGCCCATCGCCGTGTTCAGCGCGACTCGCGCGAGCCGCTCGGCGTTGCGTGCACGGATGATCTCGACGCGGGCATTCGCGACATCCACCTCGGCCCGGGCGACGTCGGACTTGGGGCGCGTGCCGACCTCGAAGAATCCCCGAGCCGATCGGAGATTCAACTGTGCCCGGTCGAACGACTGCCGGGCAACGGCGATCAGCCGCTGGGAGAAATTGATGTTGGTGTAGGCCTCTCTTACCGCCAGCGCGATGAGCTGGCGCTGGAGCTCGATGCTTTCCAGCGCCACGGTGGCCAGCTTCCGTGCGGCATCCGTCGCCGCCATCGTCTTGCCGAAGTCGAAGAGCAGCTGGGAGAGCGCCACCTGGCCGAAGACGGTGTCGCTGAGCTGACGGTTGCTCTGCACCGGCGTCGTGATCAGGGTCGTGGACGACGTCGAGAGGATCGTCTGCAGACTCCGGGTCGCCGTCACCGTGCCGGTGAGCTGCGGCAGAAGCGGCGCGAGGGCCTGGTTCACGCGATAACGCGCCGCGGCGTAGTCGTAGAGGCGCGCCTGGATTTGCGGCTGGGTGGCAAGCCCGATAGCGACGGCCTCGTCCAGCGACAGCAGTCGGCCCACGACCGGCGGCGGACCGGTGGACGTCGAGACTGGCGGCGCGGACGTTGTGGGCGTCGCCGGAGTCGTGGGCGGGGCACCTGGCGGGCCGGCGGGCTGCTCCGGGGCTGTCTGCGCGTGGGCGTTGAACGCCAGAGCCAGCGCCAGCACGACCACTCCGAAAGCGGTCCTCATGAGGTCTCCTTCAGTTCGACGACACGTTCACGCCGATCGTTGCGTCGCCCGAGGATATCACGGAGGGTCACAGACGACCGGCTCCGGGCCGGGGGCGAAGGTGGATAACCGGTGGACCCGCCGTGGACACCTTTTTCCTTGACGGACGCTACATGCTGCGTGCTAATGTCCCGCTCACACAAGATATGGGATGTTCGGGGCGGTACACTGTGTTGGTGGTCACGCAGCCCCGTGCGGAGTAGAGAAGGAAAGGAGAACGTGCATGCTGTCGGAAACCCGCCCGTCGAAGGTCGGAAAATGGACCGAGCCCGCGCTGCGCGTCTTGCGTGAGAGGTATCTCGCCAGGAGGGACGGAGCGGTCATCGAGACCCCCGAGGAGATGTGCTGGCGCGTCGCGACGTCCATTGCCGCCGCCGAGGGCCGGTACGGGCGGAGCCCCGCGGCGGTGCGAGAAATCGCCGAGGCCTTTTACGACATCATGACCGAGGGCAGCTTCCTGCCGAACTCGCCCACGTTGATGAACGCGGGAAAGGGCAACGGGCTGCAGTACTCGGCCTGCTACGTCTTGCCCGTGGGCGACTCGATGGAGGAGATCTTCGACTCCGTCAAGGCGGCGGCCATCATCCACAAGTGCCTTGTCGGGGACACCTTTGTCATGAGTAACGGCCTGAGCCGGTTGAGCGAGGTTGCATCCGGCGCCGTTGTCATGACTGACGAGGGGCGATTCCACGTGAGCGAGCTGCACGACAACGGCGAGCAGCTCGTCTTTGAGGTGCAGACGCATCGAGGCTACACGGTCAGAGGAACGGCTGAACATCGGTTGCTCGCCGTGGCCTCGGATGGAACCTACGAGTGGCGAAGGATCGGTCAGATGCGAGACGGCGATTGGCTCGTCATGAAGCCGGGATCCTGGATTGGAGGCGAGACCAAGCTGCCAGAGTTTGTCTTCCGGCAGAAGCCCGGACGTAATCGCACCAGCTTCAAGGCACGTGAACATCTGCTGCCGCGGGAGTTGACGCCCGAACTCGGCGAGATCATCGGCCTGTACATCGGCGACGGATCAAATCACCGAGACGGCATCCGCTTCACCGTAGGAGCAGAGAGCGCGGACGTCATCCGGAGGATCGAGGAACGGAGTGACGCGCTCTTCGGAGTCAAACCCGCGATCAGCAGGTGTTCGGCCGCCAATGCCTTCGAGGTCACGATCCTGAGCGTGCAGGTCAAGGAGTGGTTCGCCGCTCTTGGCATCACAAAGCGCTTGTCGCGCGAAGCTCGGATTCCGGACGTCGTTCTCCGAAGTACCGGGGAAGTGGCGTGCGGATTCATCCGTGGTCTCTTCACGGCGGACGGATGTGTCCGAGAAAACGGGCATCTGACCTTGACCACCAGCTCACGCCGACTCGGTGAAGAGCTGCAGATCATGCTGCTCGCCCTAGGAATTCCCACCCAGCTCCGGGCGGACGTCTCCGGGACGGGTTACGAGAGCTTCCAGGTCTCCGTCTGTACGAAAGCCGGCTTCCGGAGGTTCCGAGACAAGATCGGTTTTCTCTCCGAGAGGAAAGCGGCGAGGCTCAGCGCGGTCGACGAGACACAGATCTTTGTCAAAGGCGAGACGATCCCGAACCAACGCGGACGACTACGTGCTTGGTACGACAGTCTCTCGGGCAGCTCCAGGCATCGTGCGAAGCTCCGGTTCGACGATCTCCTCAACCGTGTCACCAATCCACGTGAGTTGA
The DNA here is from genome assembly GCA_041493245.1 of Methylomirabilia bacterium. Lineage (GTDB taxonomy): Bacteria > Methylomirabilota > Methylomirabilia > Rokubacteriales > CSP1-6 > DATHGT01. The sequence goes on from JBGPYK010000035.1 coordinate 3,669, forward strand.
GCCGGCAGCGCGTCACGAAAGTCATGGCGAGCTCCGAACCGTTCCCGCCATTCTTCGAGAAGCTCGCCGCCGAAGACTTCTTCTTCGTCCGCGTCACTCGGATCCAGGACGTCGGGGTCCAGCGTGTGTTTGACCTGACCGTGCCGGAGAAGCATGCGTATGTCGCCAACGGATTTGCGTCGCACAATAGCGGGGGAGGAACCGGGTTTGCGTTCTCGCGGCTTCGTCCCAAGGACGACCTCGTTGCGTCCACGGGCGGCCGCGCCTCGGGCCCTGTGTCCTTCCTCCGCGTCTTCAACGCCGCCACTGAAGCCGTGAAACAAGGGGGAACGAGACGCGGAGCTAACATGGGAATTTTAAAGGTCGACCACCCCGATATCCTCGAGTTCATCGAGTGCAAACTCGACGGCGGGATCACCAACTTCAACATCTCGGTCGCCGCTACCGACACCTTCATGGACGCGCTGGAGAAGGGCGAGGAGTACGACCTGATCAACCCCCACACCGGCAAAGTCACCGGGCGGCTCGGGGCCCGCGAAGTCTTCGACCGCATCGTCCGCGCCGCGTGGCGCACGGGCGATCCCGGGATGGTTTTCCTTGACCGTATCAACGCCAGCCCGGCCAACCCGACGCCCGAGATTGGGATGATCGAGGCCACTAACCCATGCGGCGAACAGCCACTTTTGCCCAACGAGGCATGTAACCTCGGCTCGCTTAACGTCTCCAAGTTCGCCCGCCAGAGCGAGACTGGCGAGTGGACGGTCGACTGGGACGAAATGGAACGGGTGATCCGGCTGGGTGTGCGGTTCCTCGACGACGTCATCGAGATGAACCCGTACCCGCTGCCCGAGATCAATGCCACCGTGAAAGCCAACCGCCGGATCGGCCTCGGCATCATGGGCTGGGCCGACGTGCTGTTCACCTTCGGCATCCCCTACGACAGCGACGAGGCGGTCGAGCTGGGTAGCCGGCTCATGGCGTTCGTAAAAGAGAAGTCCCACGACCAGTCGGCGAAGCTCGCCGAGGAGCGGGGACCGTTCCCGAACTGGAGCCGCTCGATCTACAAGCACGGACGCCCCATGCGGAACTCGACCGTGACGACGATTGCGCCGACCGGGACCATCTCGATGATCGCGGGCTGCTCGTCGGGCGTCGAGCCGATCTTCGCGCTGGCCTTCGAGCACCGGGTCAAGCTACCCGAGGGGGAGCGCGTGCTCACCTTCGTGAACGAGGCGTTCGAGCGCATCGCGCGCGACCGCGGGTTCTACTCGGACGCGCTGATGACGGAGATCGCCCGGCGCGGGACCCTCCACGGGATTCCGGGGGTGCCGGAGGATTCGGCGCGGGTGTTCTGCACGGCGCACGACATCGCCTTCGAGTGGCACGTGCGCCACCAAGCCGCATTCCAGAAGTCGACCGACAACGGGGTCTCGAAGACCATCAACCTGCCGAACGAGGCCACCGAGGCCGAAGTCACCCGCGCCTACCAGCTCGCGTGGGAGCTGGGTTGCCTCGGCATCACCGTGTTCCGCGACGGTTGCAAGGGCGAGCAGGTGCTCAACATGGGTGTCGGCGCCAAGAAGGACAAGACGCCGGTCCCCGCGATGGCCACCGGCCCGGTCGTCATCAAGCCGCGGCCCCACAGCCTCACGGGCGCCACGTACCGGACCGAGACGCCCATCGGGACCGCGTTCATCACGGTGAACCAGACGCCGGACGGCGAGCCCTTCGAGGTGTTCCTCCAGATCGGTAAGGGTGGCTCGGACACCATGGCCGTCGCCGAGGCCCTGGGGAGACTGATTTCACTTTCCTTGAGGCTGCCTTCGCCGCTCACCGCTCAGCGCCGGCTCGAAGAGGTAGTCAGCCAGCTCTCGCGCATCGGCGGTGCCCAGCCCATGGGCTTCGGACCGTCGAAAATCCTCTCGCTCCCTGACGCGATCGCCCGCACGCTGGCCGAGCACATCGGCCAGGTCAAGGGACCAGCAGAGGAGACCGCCGTCCCTGTCGCCGGCAAGAAGGCCGTCGGCGACCTGTGCAAGGAGTGCGGCCAGGCGACGTTTATTTACGAAGAGGGGTGCAAGAAGTGCCTGAGCTGTGGTTTTAACGAGTGTTGACCGGAATGGGGGGACCAGTCGTCCTTGACAGTGTAAAATCCCCGCGTGTTTTCGGGCGGGAGCTACGACGAGGTCGCACGCTGGCTCCACAACTTTCTGACGGCGCACGCCAAGCGTGAGAACGTCCACGTCGAGGTCGAGCTCGCAGCAGGGGACGAGCGAGTAGGTAAGTCCTACGGTGCACGGCTGAGGTTCGGAGAGCGCCCGATGCCGCTCGTCGAATTCGACTTCCAGGAAGTGGCGCAGAACCGGGGGAATCTCGCTTGGTGCGCGACCCTCGCCGAGCGAACGCGCGCCGCCGTCCACGACTTCGTCGCGATCGCCACGTGACGCCACGCGCCGGCGCGCGCTGGATCCGCCCGGGAGACCTCAACGGCTTCCTCGGGCTCGCGCTCGACAACGTCACTCAGCTCGTCATCCTCTCGAGCCTCCTCATCGGCGTCTTCCAGTTCCCGGCGGACCTCGTGCTCTACCGCATGGTCCCGGGGACAGCGCTCGGCGTCCTCGTCGGCGACCTCGCGTACACCTGGCTCGCCGTGCGGCTCATGCGGCGGACGGGACGCGAGGACGTGACGGCAATGCCGTTCGGGATCGACACGCCGACGCTGTTCGCCATGGTCTTCGGCGTGCTCGGCCCGGTGAAGCTCGCGACCGGCGACGCGCAGCTCGCCTGGCACGTCGCCATGGGCACGACGATCGCGATCGGACTCATCAAGACGGTGCTCGCCTTCGCGGGAGACTGGACGCGGCGTATCGTCCCGCGCGCGGCGCTGCTCGGCTCGATCGCCGGTGTCGCCCTCCTGCTCATCGCCTTCCTGCCGTTTCTCAAGGTGCTGCGCGACCCGCTGATCGGCCTGGTGGCGCTCATCGTTCTGCTCCTGGCGCTGATGGGCGGCGTCCGCATGCCCCTGGGCGTTCCCGCGGCGTTCGCCGCGGTGGTGGCGGGGTCCGCCATCTTCTGGGCGCGCGCGTGGGCCGGCTACGGGGAGGGGACCCGACACCTCGGGGACATCTCGCTGAGGCTCGCGCTGCCGTGGCCGACGCTCGCCTGGCTCGACGCGCTGCCGGCCACGCTGCCGTACCTCTCGATCGCGCTGCCCCTGGCCCTCGTGACCACCATCGGCGGGATCGACAACACCGAGTCGGCGGCGGCGGCGGGCGACGAGTACCGCGCGCGCGACATCCTCCTGACGGAGGCCATCGCCACGATACTCGCGGGGCTCTCCGGCGGCGTGATCCAGAACACGCCCTACATCGGTCACCCCGCCTACAAGGCCATGGGCGCGCGCGCGGGCTACACGCTGGCCACGGGGCTCGTGATCGGCGTGGGCGCGATGGTGGGGGTGCTCTCGGCCCTGGTGGCGGTTCTGCCCGAGGCCGCGGTGGTGCCGATCCTCATTTTCATTGGTCTCGAGATCACCGCCCAGGCCTTCCTCGCGTCACCGCCTGGCCACGGCCCCGCGGTGGCGCTGACCTTCGTCCCCGTCGCCGCCGCCGTGGTACTGATCCAGGCCGAGGGGATCATCAGCGCCCTCGGTAAGCGGTCCCAAGATTTGACGGGGGACGCCGCGGCCGGCTGGCAGACTCTCGTCATGCTGGGCAACGGCTTCATCCTCACCGCGGTCCTCTGGGGCTGGGCCCTCGTGTCCATCCTCGATCGACGCCTGGCCGTGACCGCGGCGCTCTTCGCCGTCGCCAGCGCGGCCACGCTCTGCGGCCTCATCCACTCGCCGCTGCCGAACGGGGCGCTGTTCTGGCCCTGGGCGCCTCCCGTGCGGGCGACCACGGCGTTGGCCGGCGCCTACGGGGTCGTGGCCGCCCTCTGCTGGCTCGTCGCCCTTCGCGAGTTCGCACTGTTCTCGCGCGACCGTCCCCGATAAGATCGCTATGGTTGCCGGGACGGGAACGGTCGGTCGAGCGGCACCGTCGCCGCTCACGGAGAAGCGGGGATGAACATCGCGACTCTGCTCGCCAGCAAGGGTGTCGAGGTCGTCACCATTGGCCCCGAGCAGGCCATCCGCCACGCTCTCACGCTGCTCGCCGAGCACAACATCGGCGCGCTCGTCGTCGTGGACGGGGAGGGCGTGCCCGTCGGCATCGTCTCCGAGCGGGACATCGTACGGGCGCTGGCCCGCACGGAGGCCATCCTGGCCCAGACGGTGGTCTCGCTCATGACGCGCGAAGTCATCATCGGGACGCCGCAGGACGATCTGGTCGCCGTGGGCTACACCATGACCGAGCGCCACATCCGCCACCTGCCGGTGGTGGACAGCGGCCGCCTGGTCGGGATCGTTTCGATCGGCGACATCGTGAAGGCCCAGCGCGACCAGTATCAGGGTGAGGTCGACACGCTCCAGATCCAGCTCCTGCACGATGAGGTGCCGAAGGTGAGCACGGCCTCCTGATGGCGGTCGCTTCCGGGCCGGGGACGGCGGAGCAGCCGCTGAGGGTCGCGATCATCGGCGCCGGGCCAACCGGCTACTACGCCGCCGACGCTCTGCTCAGGCAGGTCGGCACGGTCATCGAGGTCGACCTCTTCGATCGGCTGCCCACGCCCTACGGGCTCGTCCGCCTCGGCGTGGCCCCGGATCACCAGAAGATCAAGTCGGTGACGGCGGTGTTCGACAAGGTTGCGGCGAACCCGTGCTTCCGTTTCTACGGCCATGTCGAGCTGGGCAAGGACCTCGGCGTCGACGACCTCCGCCGGCACTATCACCAGATCGTCTACTGCACGGGCGCCCAGACGGACCGGCGCATGGGCATCCCCGGCGAAGATCTGCACGGCAGCCATCCGGCCACGGAGTTCGTCGCCTGGTACAACGGCCACCCCGACTTCCGCGACTGCCAGTTCGATCTCTCCAAGGAGCGGGTGGCCGTCGTCGGGGTGGGCAACGTGGCCGTGGACGTGGCGCGAATCCTCTGCCGCACTCCGGAGGAACTGGCGACCACGGACGTCGCCGACTACGCGCTCGACGCGTTGCGCGCGAGCCGCGTGAAGGAGGTGTACCTGCTGGGGCGCCGGGGCCCGGCCCAGGCGGCGTTCACCAACCCTGAGCTGAGGGAGTTGGGCGAGCTGCCCGACGCCGATCTCGTCGTGCGGCCCGACGAGGTCGAGCTGGATGAGTTGAGCCGCGCGGCCGTCGCGCGGAGCCAGGACCGCGCGACGAGGAAGAAGGTCGAGATCCTTCAGGGCTATGCGCGGCAGAAGCCCACGGGCAAGGCCAAGCGTCTCATCGTGCGCTTTCTGGTGTCGCCGATCGAGCTGGTCGGTGACGAGACGGGCGAGGTCGTCGCCCTGCGGCTCGCGAAGAATCGGCTGGTCGCGACGCCCACAGGCACGCTCCAGGCTACGCCGACGGGCGAGGTGGAGGAACTGCCCGTCGGGCTCGTCTTCCGGTCCGTCGGTTATAAGGGCGTCCCGCTGCCCGGGGTCCCCTTCAACGAAAGCTGGGGAGTCATCCTCAACGAAAAGGGGCGCGTGCTCGACCCGGAGACCCGGCAGCCCATCATCGCGGAGTACACCGCGGGCTGGATCAAGCGCGGACCGACCGGCGTGATCGGCACCAACAAACCCGATGCGGCCGAGACCGTCGCCTGCATGATGGAGGATCGCGCCAGGGGCGCCGTGCTCCACCCGGAGGAGCCCGATCGCGCGGCGGTGGAGGCGCTCCTGCGCCAGCGCCAGCCGCGCTATTTCTCTTACGACGACTGGCGCCGCCTGGACAACCTGGAAGTGGCGGCTGGCCGACCGGGCAAGCGGCCGCGCGTCAAGTTCACGCGGGTGGACGAGATGGCGGCCGCGCTCGGCCGCGGTCCTGAATAGCGGCTTGACCCCCCTCGTCCTACGAGTGTTAAATGTCTGTGAACATCATCACAATGTACGGGAAGGAGATTCCATGAGGATCGTCGGTATGCCCCTCACAGCCGCCATCGCCGCGGCAGCGCTCGTCGTCGGCGTCGGCGTCGGTCTGGTGTCCGCGCAGGGCGAGTGGAAGGCGGCCGCAGAGGCCAAGGGCACCAAGAACCCGCAGTCGGGTGCCGCCAGCGTCGCTGCCGGCAAAAAGGCCGCGGAGACGAACTGCATCACCTGCCACGGTCCTGGAGGCAAGGGCGATGGCGTTGCCGCAGCCGCTCTCACCCCCAAGCCGGCGGACTGGACCTCGGCGAAGGTGAAAGCCGAGACCGACGGTGAGTTGTTCTGGAAGATCTCCAACGGCCGCGGCCCGATGCCTCCGTGGAAGCACTTACCCGACAAGGAACGCTGGGACCTCGTCAACTACGTCCGGAGCCTGCAGGGCAAGAAGTAGCCCGGTCCCGGGACCTTCTCGACCGCCCCGCGGAGCACCTTCCGCGGGGCGGTATCTCCGATGCGCTCTCATCGCCTTGCCACCATCGACCTCGGCAGCAACACCGTCCGCTATCTCTGCGTCGACGTCGACGGGACGGGGGACTGGCGGGCTGTCGACCAGGCCCAGCGCGTGACCCGGGTCGGCGAGGGGATGGCGGCGTCCGGCCGTCTCGGTGAGGCTCCGATGGCGCGGACGGCCGCGGCCGTGGCGGAGTACGCCGAGCGCGCGCGCCGGCTCGGCGCCGGGGACGTTCGGGTGGTGGCGACGAGCGCGGTCCGCGAGGCCACCAACGGCTCGGAGTTCGCCGCCGCGATCGAGCGTGCTACGGGCCTCGCCGTCAGGATCGTGAGCGGCGAGGCTGAGGCGCGGCTGACCGTCCGCGGCGTCCTGCACGGCCTTCGCGGCCTCGCCGACCCGCTGCTGGTCTTCGATATCGGCGGCGGGAGCACGGAGTTCATTCTCTCGCGCAGCGGCGGCGTCGCGACGGCAGTCAGCCTGCGGCTCGGCGTTATCCCGCTCACCGAGCGGTACCCGTTCCTCGGCCCGGTCGAGTGGCGGCGCTACGGCGACATGTCGAGCGAGATCCGCGACCGCCTCGAGCGGGAGCTCCCGCCGTCGCTCTCCGCGGCCGGCGTCGGCACGCTAGTCGGGACCGCGGGGACGGTGACCACGCTCGCCGCGCTCGACCTCGGTCTGGGCGACTATGACGCCGACCGCGTACAGGGTCACTGGCTCACGCGCGCGGCGATCGAGGCCCAACTCCGGCGCCTCGGCGCGCTTCCCCTCGACGGCCGCGCCGCGCTGCCATGCCTCGAGCCGGGCCGCGCAGACCTCATCGTCCCCGGCATCGCCATCGTCACCGCCACTATGGACCGCCTCGGCGTCGCGGATCTCGTCGTGAGCGACTGGAGCCTGCGCGAGGGGATCGTCGCCGAGCTGGTGGAGGGCAGGGACTGAGGCGGTCGCTCCCCCCGACGTTGATTTGACAGGCCGTCGGGGCCGCGATTATTCTTGACGAGCGATATGAATGACATCGCGGTCCTGGTGCTCAATAACACCTTCGAGCCACTGCAGTTCACTAACGCCCGCCGCGCCATCATCCTGCTCCTGAGCGGTAAGGCCGAGTCCGTCGAGGCGTCGCCCCGGGTCATGCGCTCGCCGTCGCGCGCCTACCCGTTGCCCGCCGTGATCCGACTCGGCGTGTATATACGCAAGCCGTTCCTCGACAGGGTGGCCTTCAACAAGAAGAACATTCTGCGGCGGGACGGCTACACGTGCCAGTACTGTAACCGCCGCGGCGAGCGCCTCACCGTCGACCACATCCTTCCGCGCTCTCGAGGCGGGCAGACCACGTGGACGAACATCGTCGCGGCGTGCCTGCGCTGCAACCTCCGGAAGGGCAACCGGCTGCTCGAGGAGGTGCCCATGCGACTCCTGCGCGAGCCCGTGCATCCCAAGTTCGTGTTCTCCACCCACATGCTAAAGCACCCGCACGCGAGCTCGCTGATCGACGCGTGGCGGAAGTACCTCGTCGCCGGTATTGTAACGGGTGCGGCGAGCTAGGTGATACGGTAACGGACGCGGCGAGGTCGGTTCCGGGCGTGGGTGGCCTGACACCGGCACATGTGGCACCGTTCGTACCTCCGATTGATCAACGCGTGAGGGGTCCGGTTGACGGCCCGATGTTCCGCCTGACGTCCGATTTTCCGCCGCGGGGCGACCAGCCGGGGGCCATCGCGGAGCTGACCACCCATGTCCGCGAGGGCCGGCCGCACATCGTGCTGCGCGGCGTCACCGGCTCGGGGAAGACCTACACGATGGCCAACGTTATCGCCAACATCGACCGTCCGGCGCTCGTGATCTCTCCGAACAAGACGCTGGCCGCGCAGCTCTTCGGGGAGTTCAAGGCGTTCTTCCCCGACAACGCGGTGGAGTACTTCGTCTCCTACTACGACTACTACCAGCCCGAGGCGTACATCC
>JBGPYK010000371.1:0-3659 GCA_041493245.1 Methylomirabilia bacterium
AGTCGTCCCCTCTGGCCTTCCCAGTTGATTCGCGAGGGCCCGACCCTCGGGCCACTCCTGGCCAACTCGGTGCGATCACGATCGTCGTGGGCGGAACGAGCCGCCGATACGCTCGCCACATTAGGTTAATGCTTATGCCCCTCGCGGGGAGGGGTGGGGGTGGGGGGTCTCTCTCGGTGCGGATTTATCGTCATCGACAACTTCGTCGCGAACGCTCAACGGTCCACCCCACCCCGGCTCGCTTCGCTCGCCGACCCTCCCCGTCGAGGGGAGGGTCGGATCGCAGACCCGCCCTGCGACTCACAATGAGGGGCGACGCCCTCCTCTGAGGCCACAGCTCAGGCGCATTCGGTTGCGCGCAATCCAGGCATAGACCCGGCGCGCGAAGGGACGCGCCCCGGGCAACGCGAAGAGCGCGGCGAGCCAGCTCCAGCGTGGGATGCGGCGCAGGATCTCGGGGGCGGCATCGGCGCCGGCGAGCACGCGGCCGTCGGGCAGGACGAGCTGCATCGCGGCCATGCACGTCTCGTCGGCGATGAAGGGATAGCGCTCACGGCGGACGGGCGAGCGGCACGGCAGAATCTCGAGGTCGCGGGCGCCGCCCGCGAGCGCGCGCCGCATCAGCCACAGCGCGCTCGCCCGGCACATCGAGCACTCGCCGTCGTAGATCAGAACTACTGTATCGGGGCGCATGGGGCCGGCGCCGACGGTGGGTGGCGGGCTATGGGCACGATCTGGCTCCGTTACTTTCCCCAGCGTGAGAGCGTGCGGTAGTAGAGGACGAGGCCGACCGCAACAGCGACCGAGACGACAGCTTCGATCAGCGGCGCGGCGCCGCCTGCGCGGACGTAGAGCCGAAGCTGGACGGCGGCGAAGAAGACGAAGAACACGATCGCCGCACCGATCAAGATCCGGTGCGCCGTGATCAGCTTCACCCGGTCTCCCGTTAGACGCCCAGCACGGCCTTCACGGCGTCGCGGGCGACGCCGGTGAACCGATCGATCTCCGCCGCGGTGACGACGAGCGGCGGCGCGAAGTAGATGGCGTCGCCGGGCGCGGGATGCGGGCCGCCCGTCGGCCGCGTGCGGGTCACGATCCCGCGCTTGACCATCTCGGCCTGAATGCGCGCCGCGACCTTGCGATCGCCCGCGAAGTTCTTCTTCGTCCCGCGATCCTCGACCAGCTCCACCGCCGCCAGCAGCCCCTTGCCCCCGCGGATGTCGCCCGCGTGGGGGTGATCGCCGAACGCGGCCTTGAGATTCTCGTGCAGGCGCGTGCCCATCGCCGCCGCGTTCTCCCACAGCCGTTCGCGCTGCATGATCTCGACGTTGGCGACGCCCACCGCGCAGCACGTGGGGTGCGCCGAGTACGTGTAGGCGTGGTTCCAGCGGTCCTCGGGCTTGACGGAGTCCATCGCGTCCTTGATGGCACGGTTCACCATGATGCCGCCCAGCGGCAGGTACCCGGAGGTGACGCCCTTGGCGAAGGACATGATGTCCGGCTTGACGTTCCAGTGGGAGAGCGCAAACCACTTCCCCGTCCGGCAGAAGCCCGTGATCACCTCGTCAGCGATGAAGAGCACGCTGTGGCGCGTGCACACCTCGCGCACGAGGGGGAAGTAGTCGTCGGTCGGATAGAGGACGCCGCCGCCGCCGTGGATCGGCTCGGCGATGAACGCGGCGACGGTGTCCGGTCCCTCGCGGAGAATCGCCTCCTCCAGCTCGCGCGCCGCCGCCTGGCCCACCGTCTCGCCGGGCTTCGCCCCCTGGAAACGATAGGGGTAGCAGGTCTGGATGTGGATGAAGCCGGGCACCCGCGGCTCGAACATCTTCCAGTACGCGGGCATGCCGGTGGCGCTCATCGCCTGCAGCGTCACGCCGTGGTAGCCGTGCTGGCGCGAGATGACCTTCACCTTGTCCGGCTTGCCCAGGGCCTTCCAGTAGAACCGCGCGGTCTTGAAGGCCGACTCGTTGGACTCGGCGCCACCGGAGGTGAAGAACACGGCCTGCATGTTGTCGTAGGCCAGCTCCATGAGCCGGCTCGCGAGCGTGATGGCGGGGATGTTCGACGACCCGACATAGCCCGAGAAGTACGCCAGCTCCTTCATCTGCGCGGCGGCGGCCTCGGCCAGCTCGGCCCGCCCGTGACCGACGTTGACGTTCCACAGCCCCGAGAGGCCATCGAGGTACTCGTGGCCGCCGATGTCGGTGATGGTCGCCCCGCGGCCGCGCACGTAGATCATGGGCTCGGCGTTGTCGACGGGATGGTGGAGCGGATGGATGAGGTGTTCCTGATCGGCCTTGACGAGCTCGGCGGCAGTGAGCGCCATCGGATCCTCCCTCGAGGTGGCTCGGAGTTTCGTTATCGCGCCGGGCGCGGGTGAGCCCGGCGATAGTCGCCGTCGGGAATCGGGACCGCACGTTCCTGTGGCCCGCGGTACCGGTAAACCCACGCGCGCGACCGGCGACCGTCGGGGAGACTGACGCCCGCGCGGCGACGCTCGAAATTGTACCCTTCCTCGCGATCGAGGGCGCGGAGAAGTTCGCGATCGCTCAGCCGGTACAGCTCGCCCCGTACCCACCCCGCGCCGTCGACGAGCCCGGGGTAGCGCCGAAGGTCGAGCAGGCATCCTCTCACCCGCCCTTCACCGAGGAACGTCGCGTCGCGCGCGAGCAGCCTGTGGAGCGCGTAGCCACGCATCAGCGTGCCGTAGGCGAAGAGGAGGGCGGGGCTAGTTCGCAGCGTCGGCGCCGGCAGCTTCGAGCACGGCGGCCAGGAACTCGCGCTCGGGCAGCGCGCCCTCGAACTGCACGCGCTCGTTGATGACGACCTTGGGCACGGCCATCACCCGGTAGGCGCGGCTGAGATCGGGGAACTCGGTGGCCTCGATGGCGGTGGCGCGCACGAGATCGGACGCGACGGCCATATGCTGAGCCAGGCGCACGGCCCGGGGACAGTGGGGTCAGGTGGGCGTCGAGAAAACCTTGATGTCGACGGGCCCGGCCAGGGCGGCCAGGGACGCCTTCGTCTCATCGGTGAGGGCCGGCTCGCCTGTCGAGGCCACGATGATGGCATCGATCAGATTGCTGAACTCGTAGCCCGTGGGCACCCCGTAGAAGCGGATGCCGTAGTCGCGGGCGCCCTCCACCACGATGGCGGGCACCTGGTCGACGCCGTACGCCTCGGCCCGATCCCGATCGATGGCGAGGTTCAGCACCTCGACGCTGATCTTGTCGCTGAGATTCGCCACCTCGCGCACGAGCTGCTCGTTCTCCATGCAGAGATCGGCGGCGGTGAGCGACTGGGAGAAGACGACGAGCTTCACGGAGTCGTCGAGCTGTTGGAACTGCGTGCGGACCGCTTGTTCGTCGCGCGCGTTCAAGATCGCCATGGATGAGATTATACCGTCAATTATGACGCCCGCGTGGCTCGCCCCGCTCCTCGCCTCGTTCGTGGTCGTCGCCCTCGCGGAGATGGGCGACAAGACCCAGCTCATCGCCCTGTCGCTCGCCGCCCGTTACCGGCGGCCGTGGGTCGTGATGCTCGGCATCCTCATCGCGACGCTCCTGAACCACGCGCTCGCTTCGTCGGTGGGCGTCTGGATCGCCGGCCGGCTGCCCCCGGCGGTCCTGGGCTGGCTCCTCGGCCTCGGCTTCATC
>JBGPYK010000441.1:0-3174 GCA_041493245.1 Methylomirabilia bacterium
AGTTTGGCCTCGGTACTGGGTCAAGTTGCGAGCCAGACGAGGCACGAGGGAGCCAGCGACGCGAGGCGTACTCCCTGTACGTTGAGCGTCGCTGGCGACCGAGTAACGAAGTATGGCGAAGCAAATTGGCCCAGTACCCGGGATGCCGGCGCTCGGAGTAGACTCCCGAGCCATGACGCTCGACTTCGAGGACCTCGTCGGCGAGCGGATGATGATCGGTCTGGCGGGGCCGTGCTTGCGGGACGACGACGTCCGGCTCTTCCGCGAGACACGCGCCGCGGGCCTCATCCTCTACCGGAGAAACTTCGAGAACCCCGCGCAGCTCCAGGCCCTTCTCGCCGGACTCGAGGACGCGCTGGGCCGGCGGCTGCTCGTCGCCACCGACCACGAGGGCGGCCGAATCGTGATGCTCGGCCGCGGCACGACGATCTTTCCCGACAACCTCGCCCTGGGAACGGCCGGCGAGGAGACGTTCGCGGCGAAGCAGGGACTCTTCGAGGCGCGCGAGCTGCGTCGGCTCGGGGTCGATCTCAACCTCGGACCCGTCCTCGACGTCCTCACCGAGACCTACAGCCCGAACATCGGGATCCGGTCGTACGGTAAGGACCCGGCCGTCGTCGCCCGCTACGGCGTGGCACGGATCCGGGGCATGCAGCGCGGCGGTCTCTCGGCCTGCCCGAAGCACTTCCCCGGCAAGGGGCACTCGCCGCTCGACGCCCACCTCCGCCTGCCCCGCATCGATTCCACCTGGGAGGACATGGAGACGGTCCACCTCCCGCCGTTCGTCGCGGCGATCGGCGCCGGCGTCGAGTGCGTGATGACGTCGCACCCCGTCTATCCGAAGCTCGATCCCGCCAACGTCCCCGCGACGTTCTCGCGGCTCATCGTGGAGGACCATCTACGCGGCCGGCTCGGCTTCCGCGGCGTCATCGTCTCCGACGACCTCGAGATGGGCGCGATCGCGGAGAGCTGCCCGATCGGCGAGGCCGCGGTGCGCGCCGCCGGCGCCGGGCACGACCTCCTGCTCGTGTGCCACACGGAGGACGCTCAGCGTCGCGCCGCCGCTGCGCTCGCCGGCGCCTATCGTTCGAAGGCGCTCCCCACCCGCGAGCTCGAGTCGGCCGCCGCCCGCGTGCGGCGCCTGCGCGAGGCCCGCCACGTCCGGTTCGAAGGAGGTGCGTCCCGGCCGGAGCCGGACGGCGCGCCGCTGGCGATGGCGATCGCCACGCGCGCCGTCACCACCGTGCGCCCCGGCCCGCCCGGGCTCGCGCGAGCGCTCAACGGCCGTGTCGTCGTCGTCTTCCCGCGCTTCTCGGAGCTAGCGCCGCGGATCACGATCGAGGACGAGCTGTGCGAGGAGGCAACATACCTCGGACGCGCGTTCGGCATGGCGGGAATCGCGCCCGCGGTGGAGCTGGTGGGGATCGAGCCGTCCGCGGCCGAGATCGAGGCGGCGGCCGCGGCCGCGGGCGCCGCCGACGCCACGGTCCTGTTCCTGTTCGACGGTCACCTCTATCCGTCGAATCGCGCGCTGCTCGAGGCCGTGCAGGCGCGGGTTCGGGCGCTGGCCGTCGTCCTGCTACGCGACCCCTACGACGCGAGCCTGCTCGCGCCCGGGGTCCTCGGAATCACCGCCTACGGCTTCCGCCGCGTCCAGCTCGACGCCGTCATCGCGCGATTGACCCACGCCGGCCGCTGACGGCGATCACTGGCCCATCAGGACCTCGAGACGGTCGATGAACTTCCGCCCCGCGCGCCCGAAGCCAGCGACCTGAGACACCGGTGGCCCACTGACACTCAGCTCAAGCTGCTTTGCCCCTCAGGGCCTCTGCAACTTCCCGGGCGGCCTCATCCGGCGCGCCCTTGGTAAGGTACCGCCGCGTGCGGAGCCCGAATGGAATGGCCGAACTGTCGAGATCTTCGGGAACGATGGAGATCAGGCGCTTCCCCATGCCAAGCGCTACGCCAAGCTCGAAAAGCACATTGGGACGCTGAGCGTTCGTTCGGGTGAGGACGGAGACGATGGCGTCACTGCTTCGCAGACCTGCCTCGATCGCGTCGCGGAGTGGTTCGCCGGCGTCGACCTGCCACGCGTCCAACCACACGCCCACACTCCGCTCGCGGAGTGCCTCAGCGAACCGGCGTACCCACTCGGCATCATCGTGCGAGTAGGAGATGAACACCGTGGGCTCATTCATTCCGGTTCCTCCTGGGCAGCTCCAGGGTTGCCTGTGACCCGACCACGCAGCTGGCCGAGGTAAATGTCGATCTCGTTCAAGGGTAGCAGGTCCCGCCTTTTGAGCAAGATAGGGACGCCCGGCCTTGACTGCAACTCGCCTGCGGACAGCCCGTGCAGGAGGCCAACAATCGGGATGCGCCGTCCCCATGCCGCCCCCAGTTCTGCCCAAACGTACGGGCGCTCGAGGGCCCATGGCGTGATGAGCACCACGAGTTCGTCGGCCTTCTCGAGGAACGCGAGGATGTCTTCCTCGAAGTCGGCGCCAACGTCAATTTCCGCCTCATCAAGGAACGGGGTCGCGCCACATGCAGCGATCTCGCGCGCAATCTGTCTGGCCACCCAGGTGTCCGCACCGGCGTGGCTCACAAACACGAGACGTTGGCGTCGGTCGTCGGTCAATCGGTTACTCCGCTCGAGCCCCCTTTTGTTCGCGCGCTTCGAACATAGCCGAGCGGGTCGGAGCCCGCAAGGCTGATCCACCAGCAGTCCTGATCTCCGCTGACTGCATGGAATCGGATACAGTCACAAGGTCGACCACCTCACGAGCCAGACGTGAAGAGGGGCTACAGGCTCTGGTGCGATCAACTTCCGCCCGCCGGGGCCTCGAAGGTCGCGGAGACCCGGATGCCGGGCGCGATCTGATCGAGGCGCTTCGGATCGTTCGTCCTCGATGACCCGACACGATGCCCGGCTCACGGTGTCTCCGCGGAGCCGACAATGGCGAGCAGCGCTCCAACAGACAGCGCGCTGGCGGCCGTGAGCGAGGGCACAAGAAAGGTACCGGTGGCGTCGTAGACGACACCGGCGAAGGTCGGCCCTACGATCTGGCCGAGCCCGAAGGCGGCCGTCATGACCGCGAGCGTGTGGCGCGGATCACCGCGAGAGAGGCGGCGTGCCCCGACCAGACCGAGCGCGGTAATGCCCATGAACGTGCC
>JBGPYK010000340.1:0-3861 GCA_041493245.1 Methylomirabilia bacterium
ACGGTGAGGGCGATGCGGAAGTCGAAGGGCACGTCGACGCCGTCCGTGCGGAAGCCGTACTTGTACGTACCGTCCGGCACCGCGCGGATGGCCTCGCGCATGGCGCGCTCGGAGCGGCCGAACAGCTCGTCGCCGAGCGCCTCGAGGCCGTCGAGCCCGTAATCGTCGAGGAGCCGGCGCACGCGCCGCTCCATCAGCTCGTTGGCGCTGGCCTGCGCCCAGATGTCGCCGATGGTCATGTCCGGCGTCCGCACGTTGGCCCGGATGAGCTGGACGAGCGTGTCGTCCGTCCGGCCTTCGTGCATCAGCTTGGCGAGCGGGATGTGCAGGCCCTCCTCGAAGACCTCGCGCGCTTCGATCGCGCGCACGCGCCCGCCGATGTCCGGCATGTGCGCGGTCGTCGCGGAAAAGGCCACGAGGCGATCGCGGTGGAAGATCGGTTTCACGACGCAGACGTCGCTCTGGTGCCCGGTGCCCATCCAGGCGTCGTTGGTGATGAGGACGTCGCCGGGGCGGATGCGCTCGGGTCCCAGCTCGCGCAGGAAGTGGCGGACCGTGGCGGGCAGCGTGCCGATGAACGACGGGATGCTCCCGCTGTTCTGGGCCAGCGCGCGCCCCCGGGCGTCGGTGAGGACGCACGCGAAGTCGTTCGCCTCGTTGGACAGCGTGGAAAACGACGTGCGCACGATGGCCTTGGCCGCCTCATCCACGACCGAGATGAGCCGCGTCCACAACACCTCCAGCGTCACCGCGTCGAACCTCACCGTCATGGCAAGGTCTCCAGCATCACCACGAGATTGCCGCTCGCCGTCACGTGCACGCGGCCGGCGGGTCCGACGACCAGCGTCGAGCCTTCTTCTTCGACCACCGCGGGGCCGGCGAACTCGCGACCGGGAGCGAGGCGCGCGCGGTCGTACACCGTCGTGTCCGCCCAGCCACCGGCCTCGGGGAAGTACGCGGGGCGGACGCCCTTCACGGCGTCGCCGTCCGTCCGCGCCGCGCGGCTCGCCGTCACCTCGGCGCCGGCCACCGGAGCGCGCACCGCCACGCGGATATTGATGAACTCCACGGGCACGTTCGGCGGCGTCAGCGCGAACTTCTCGCGGTACGCGCGCTCGAACGCGTCCTGCAGCGCGCAGCGGCCCGCCTCGTCGTCGGTATAAGGTCCGTCGGGCAGCGCGACGACCAAGTCGAAGCCCTGGCCGAGGAAGCGCCCGTCGGCGAGGCGCTGCACCGTCGCCGTCTCGAGCTTCAGGCCCGTGTCAGCCATCACTGCGCGCGCCTCGTCTTCCAGTTTGCGGAAGGCCGTCTCCAGCGCGCCGACCGGGTCGCGATCGAGGCGCAGCCCCACCGTGGCCACGCGGTCGACGCGGGCGGGGGCGAGGAGCAGGCCGAGGGCCGAGGCGACGCCGGCGGCGGGCGGGCAGATCACGCGCGTGAGGCCGAGCTTGCGCGCGACGGAGTAGGCGTGGACGGGCCCGGCGCCGCCTGTACAGAGCAGCGCGTAGTCGCGCGGGTCGCGCCCGCGCTCGGCCACGTGCACGCGCGCGGCGCCCGCCATGTTCTCGTTGACGATGTCGTGGATGCCCCACGCGACTTCGATGGGCGGCAGGCCCACCCGCTCGGCGAGCCGGCCGACGGCGGCGCGCGCCGCCTCGATATCCACCTTCACCTCGCCGCCGGCAAAGTACTCAGGATTGAGATAACCGAGCAGGAAGTCCGCGTCGGTGACGGTGGCCTCGACGCCGCCGAGCCCGTAGGCGGCGGGCCCGGGGTACGAGCCGGCGCTGCGCGGCCCCACTTTCAGGAGACCGATCTCGTCCACCTGAGCGATGGAGCCACCGCCGGCGCCGATCTCGATCAGCTCGATGGTCGAGATGCGGATGGGCAAGCCGCTGCCCTCGATGAAGCGCCGCTGCCGCGCCGCCTCGAAGCTGTAGGCGGTGAGCGGCTCGCCGCCCTCCACGAGGCTCAGCTTGGCGGTGGTGCCGCCCATGTCGAAGGCGAGGAGCGACCCGCCACTGTCCTCCGCACCGAAGAAGGCGGCGGCCAGCGCGCCCGCGGCCGGGCCGGACTCCAGCATCTGCACGGGCGTCCGCTCGGCCTCCGCCACGTGGGTGAGCCCGCCGCTCGAGAGCATGAGCAGAAGCGGCGCGGGGATCCCCAGCTCCGCGAGACGGCGCGCCATCAGCTCGAGGTACCGCCGCGCGAGCGGCTTGATGAAAGCGTTGGCCACGGCCGTCGACGCCCGTTCGAACTCGCGGATCTCCGGCGCGACTTCGTGCGACGTCGTGACGGCCACGCGCGGAAACCGCCGGGCGATGGCGCGCGCGGCCTGCGCCTCGTGCTTCGGGTTGGCGTAGGCGTGCAGGAACACGACGGCGATGGAAGTCACGCCGGCGTCGACGAGCTGCTTGGCCCGCGCCTGCACCTGCCGGGCGTCGAGCTTCACCATCACGCTGCCGTCGGCGCGCACGCGCTCGGCCACCTCGAGGCGGAGACGGCGCGGCACCAGCGGGTGCGGCTTCTCGATGTTGAGGTCGTAGAGGTCGAACTTGCGCTCGCGCCCGATCTCCAGCGTGTCCGCGAAGCCGGCGGTGGTGATGAGCCCCGTCGGCGCCCCCTGGCGCTCGATCAGCGCGTTGGTGAAGAGCGTGGTGGCGTGGACGACGCGCGTGATACGCGCGGGGTCGATGGCGCCGTCGTGGAGGAGCGCGGCCACGCCCGTCGCCACGGCGCGCGCGGGGTCGTCGTGGGTGGTGAGGACCTTGCGGTTCACCTGCACGGCGCCGTCGTGGTCGTAGACGACCAGATCCGTGAAGGTCCCGCCGATGTCGATGCCGAGAGAGTAACCGGGCACGGGAGCGCGCTCTACTACTTGAGCTTCAGATCCTCCATGGCCGAACGCAACGTATCAGCCGCGGCGCGTCTTGCGCGCCGTCGGCGGCAGGCGTCTGTTCGGCGACCGCTTCGGCAGCACGGAGCGCCTCATCTCGCCCAGCGACAGCTTGCGACCAGCGGCGAAATCGGCGCGGGACTGTGCGATGAGCTCCAGGAATTCCGGATGGTGGCTCAGCGCCAGCGATTCTCGGTCGACGTTCTTGAGCGGCACGATCGCCGCGACCGCCCGGTTGCGCTTCGTGAGGAGCACGATCTCGTCGCGTAAGGCTGCCGCATACTCGGCCAGCGGCCGATCGGCCGAGGACAGGTTGATCCTCTTCACAGTTGTATCTCCTTGCCCCCAATGATGACCGCACTCCGGCTCTTCCGCCCGACAGCGAGGATACGAACCACACCGCCTCCACGCCGGTCACCTCGTAGAACACCCGTAGCGGCCCGACACGCAGTTCCCACGGGGCGATCGGGTTGGGCCGGAGCGGCTTCCGATGCCGTGTCTCCCTCAGGGGCTCGTGGAGCAGTTGGCGTTCAATCGTGTCCAGAACGGTCGCCCGTTCCCGCGCTGTCAACGCGCGGAAGTGGGCTTGGACCGATTCCGCGAACTCGATCTCGTACGCCACCCGCCCCCCAGCGATGTGATCGTCAAGGCATTATGACCCGTTCGCCGCCCGGCTGCTGTGCCGTCTGTTCGCCCAACGCGACGCCTCAGCGGCGCGGACCTGACAGAGGTAGGCGCGGTGGGGAACCGAGCCGCTGATCGGGTCGATCGCGGCATTGCCGCCGTCGCTGCCGGGCCGTACGCGCAGCCAGACGTTGGCTTTGTTGGCGAGCCCGGCCCGGCGTGGATCGACCACGATCAGGCGAGCGCCGCGCTTGAGCGCCGCCACCGTCGCGGTCGCGTGGGTGAGTCGGGCAACGCTCGGGTTGTAGCCCCAGAAGACGATGCAGCCGGCGTTCTCGAGA
>JBGPYK010000414.1:0-3360 GCA_041493245.1 Methylomirabilia bacterium
CGCCACCGACGTCCACGGCTACCGGGTGTTCATCCTGCTGGTGACGGTGGTGCTGCTGCCGCTCTTGTGGCTCCTGCTCAACCGGACGAACCTCGGCCTCGTCATCCGCGCCGGCACCAGCGACAACCTCATGGTGCAGCTGCTCGGCATCAACGTGGCGCGCACGTGGACGATCACCTACGCGCTCGGCACCGCCCTCGCCGCGCTGGCCGGCGTGATCACGGCGCCGCTGGTGGCCGTGGCGCCGGAGATGGGCGGGCTCGTGCTGATCGAGTGCTTCATCGTCACCGTCGTCGGCGGCATGGGCAGCTTTCTCGGGGCCGTCGTGGGCGGGCTGCTCATCGGCGAGGCGCTGGCGCTCACCGGCATGCTCTACGACGTCCTCGCCGACGTCATCATCTACCTCGCGATGGCGCTCGTGCTCCTCGTGCGCCCGCGCGGGCTCTTTGGCCAGGAGGGGATGTCAGAAGAGTGAAGTCCATTCTCCTGGCCGCGCTGGTGCTGGGCACGGCGCCGCTCTACGCCGACTACACGCCGTTCTACCTCGGGCTGCTCACCGAGGTCTTGGTCTTCGGGCTCTTCGCGCTGGCCTACGACGTCCTGCTCGGCCACGCCGGGGTGCTGTCGCTCGGTCATTCGGCCTTCCTCGGCGTGGCCGCCTACGTCACGGGCCTGCTGCTCGCGCGCTACCGGGCGCCGCTGGAGCCGAGCCTGCTCGCCGGCGCGCTGGGCGGGCTCCTGACGTCGCTGGTCCTCGGCGTCCTCGTCCTGCGCAAGCGCGGCGTGTACCTCGCGATGCTGACGCTCGCGCTGTCGCAGGTTTTCTACTACGTCGTGCTCATGTGGACGCCGGTGACCGGCGGGACCGACGGCCTCGGCAACCTGCCCGTCCTGTACCTGAGCCAGCCGCTGGGCTGGCGGCTGTCGAAGCGGCCGATCACCCGCTACTACGTGATCGTCGCCATCATCTTCGTCGCCATGCTGGTGATCCGCCACGTGCTGAGCTCGCCGCTCGGGCGCGTGATGCGCGCGGTGAAGGCCAACGAGACGCGCGCGGCGGCGTGCGGCTACGACACGCGCCGGGTGAGGCTCGCGGCCTTCGCCATCTCGGGCTTCTTCTCGGGCCTCGCGGGCGCGTTGCTCACCGTCGTGCTGGAGTTCGTGCCGATCGAGAACACCCACTGGCAGATGTCGGGCACGGTCCTGATCATGACGCTGTTCGGGGGGACGGGCACGCTGCTCGGCCCGTTCGTCGGGGCCGGCGTCTTCATCTGGATGCGCGACTTCCTCAGTAAGCACCTCGAGTACTGGGAGGTCTTCGTCGGCGGCACCTTCGTGCTGATCGTGCTCTTCTTTCCCGATGGCATCGTGGGCACGCTGACACGACTCGTCGTCCGGCGCCGCCCGGCACCGGCCGGTGCGTCGGACGACCATCTCCCGGATCCCGAGCGGCTGGTGAGGACGCGCGCGCGTGGCGGGAACGGCGACGCGCGGCTGCTTGAGTGCCGGGGCCTGACGAAGACCTTCGGCGGTCTCACCGCCGTCAACGGCGTCGATTTCCAGGTCCGGCGCGGCGAGCTGCGCTCGGTCATTGGCCCGAACGGCGCGGGTAAGACGACGTTCTTCAACCTCCTCACCGGCGTCCTGCCGCCGTCGGGTGGGCGCATCCTCTTCAAGGGCGAGGACATCACGCGGCTGCCCGCGCACGCCGTCTCGCGCCTCGGCATCGCGCGCTCGTACCAGGTCACGAACATCTTCGGCGACCTCACCGTCTTCGAGAACGTCCGCATCGCCGCCCAGTCGCGCGTCACCCACTACCGCTTCTGGGGCGACGCGGACCGGCTCGCGGAGGTGAACGAGCGCGCCGACGAGATCTTGAAGATCCTGGGACTCAACGCCAAACGGCACGTCCGGGGCGCCGAGCTGTCGCACGGCGAGCAGCGCTACCTCGAGATCGGCATCGCGCTCGCGACCGACCCCGACTTCCTGCTCCTCGACGAGCCGACCGCGGGCATGAGCTCCGAGGAGACGCAGCGGACGGCGGCCTTCGTGCGCAAGCTCGCCGGCCACGTCACCATCGTCCTTGTGGAGCACGACATGGAAGTCGTGATGGGCATCTCCGATCGCATCACCGTGCTCAACTACGGTGAGGTCCTGGCCGAGGGCACGCCGGCAGAGATCCGGGAGAACGCGGACGTGCGCCGCGTCTATCTGAGGGACTGATGCTCCGCATCGAGGGCGTCGACGCCTACTATGGACTCAGCCACGTGCTGCAGAGCGTGTCGCTGACGGTGAACGCCGGCGAGGCCGTCGCGCTGCTCGGCCGGAACGGCGCGGGCAAGACCACCACGCTGAAGACCATCTTGGCGGTGGTGCGCGCGCGGCGCGGCCGCATCACGTGGAACGGCACCGACATCACCGGGCTGCCGCCGTACCGCATCGTGCAGCTCGGCATCGGCTACGTCCCCGAGGAGCGCCGGATCTTCCCGAACCTCAGCGTGTACGAGAACCTCAAGATGGCGCGGCTCACCGTCGACGGCGGCCGGCGCATGGACGACTACGTGGCGCGGGTCGTCGAGCTGTTCCCGCCGCTCGCGCAGCGGCTGGCCCAGAAAGGCAAGACCCTGAGCGGCGGGGAGCAGCAGATGCTCACGATGGCGCGGAGCCTCGGCACCGAGCCGAAGCTGCTGCTCATCGACGAGCCGACCGAAGGCCTCATGCCCGCGTTCGTGGAGACGATCGGCCGCACGATCGTGGAGATCCAGCGCCAGGGCCTGGCCGTCCTCCTCGTCGAGCAGAACACGCGTCTGGCCCTCGAGGCGACCCAGCGCGTGTACCTCATCGAGAAGGGCGCCATCAAGCACGAGGGCCGCTCGAGCGACCTCAGGAACGACGCCGCGGTCCGCTTGCGCTACCTCGGCGTCTGAAGCGGTACGCCTCGTGTCCTGAGTCGGAAGTTCGTCCGCCACGCGTTGCCGATGTGGGGTGGGCGGGTGGCGGGGGGATGCGGTTCCCGTCCGCCAGCCGTCGTGCGAGCCACAGGACGTCGCGGGACTGGGGCCCCGCCGTCCGAGGCGAGCTTATGAAAAGTCGGTAGATTCTGGGTGCATCCTTGGAGCCGGGAGTACCAAAGACGGGATGGAGAGTGCCCGAGGCGATGCCGGACGGGGGCCGCATCCCCTGCCAGGCCCTGCCCGCCCCACATGGCGCTGGGCGGTGGGCAAACTTCTGACTCAGGACACGAGGAGCCCGTCGGAGTATCGAGGAGCGCCGGATCTTCCCGAACCTCAGCGTGTACGAGAACCTCAAGATGGCGCGGCTCACCGTCGACGGCGGCCGGCGCATGGACGACTACGTGGC
>JBGPYK010000611.1:0-2090 GCA_041493245.1 Methylomirabilia bacterium
AGCCGCGCCATCAGGAGGACGTTGGGCATCTGCAAGATGAACTGGTTCTCGCTGATGGCCACCTGGACGTCCTCGCCGGAGCCGACGATGCGCGCGATCTCCTGCACGGCCTTGCGCGGCACGATACCTGAGACGGCCGCCCCCGCGCTCGCTAACGGCCGCACCGCCAGCGCGAGCCGGTGGCCGTCGGTGGCCACGATCCGAATCTCTCGGTTCTGCACGGCGAAGAGCACCCCGTTCAGCGCGTAGCGACTCTCGTCGTGCGAGACCGCAAAGATCGTTTGCGCCAGCATATCCCGCAAAAGCTTGCCGTCGAGCGTGATCCACGACGACGACGCCCCCGTCGCCACGGCGGGGAAATCCGCCGCGCTCAGGCCGACCAGCTTGTACGATGCCCCGCCGCAGCGCAGCGCGACCCACGCATTGTCCTGGACCTTGAGGGTGAGCGACGCGGCCGGCAGTTCCTTGACGATCTCGAGGAGTTTCCGAGCCGAAAGCGTGATCGAGCCGGCCGACGGAACCTTGGCCGGCACCGATACTCGCGCGCCGACCTCGAGGTCGGTCGCGGTCAGCCGCAGCGTCTCCCCTTCGCTCTCGAGCAGCACGTTCGCCAGAATCGGCAAGGTCTGCCGAGGCTCGACGACGTTGTGAACCAACTGGAGACCCTTGAGGAAGGCATCCCGGTCCACATGGACTTCCATGTCAATCTCCGTTGTTAGAGGAAGAAAGAATGAAGGTCGTCGTCGTAATAGACGTCGTGGCGGTGGACGCTGTGGACGACCTGCAAGGGGCTGATACGCCAGAAGATGAACCCTTCACGGCTCGGTGGACAAAGCCGCGCGGGGCATGGGGACGACGGTGGATCACAGGGTAATCCCCTGGGTGAGCGCGTCGATGGTCTGCTTGAGCTTTGGGTCTTCTTGGATCAGGAGCTGAAGCTTGGAGACCGCGTGGATGACCGTCGTATGGTCTTTACCGCCGAAGGCGCGCCCGATATCGCTGAGCGACGCGTGAGTCAGTTGGCGCGAGAGGTACATGGCGATCTGGCGAGGGAAGGCGACCGATTTGGTGCGGTTCTTGGCGCGCATGTCCGAGAGCTTGATCCCGAAGAACTCGGCGACCTTCCGCTGGATGTGCTCCATGGTAATGACGCGCTCCTCCTCGCCCCAGAGATCGGCCAGGACTTCCTGGGCGAGCTCCACGCTCATGTCGCGGCCGGAGAGCGAGCAGAAGGCGATCATCCGGGTGAGCGAGCCTTCGATCTCGCGGATGTTTGACTTGATTCGGCTGGCGATGAGGTAGGCGACGTCGTCCGGGAGCCGGACCCGCTCGATCTCCGCTTTCTTCTTGAGGATCGCGACCCGCGTCTCGAAGTCGGGCGGCTGGATGTCGGCGATCAGGCCCCACTCGAAGCGCGAGCGGAGGCGTTCCTCGAGGTCGGGGATCTCCTTGGGCGCCGCGTCGGACGACACGACGATCTGTTTGCGGGCCTCGTAGAGGTCGTTGAACGTGTGGAAGAACTCTTCCTGGGTCCGCTCCTTGCCCGAGATGAACTGGATGTCGTCGATCAGGAGCAGGTCGATGGTGCGGTACTTGGCGCGGAACTCCGCCGTCCTGTCGTAGCGGATGGCGTTGATGAGATCGTTGGTGAAGCGTTCCGACGAGAGGTAGAGGAGGCGCAGATGCGGGTAGAGCCGGGCGATCTGGTGACCGACCGCGTGGAGGAGGTGGGTCTTGCCCAAACCCACGCCGCCGTATATGAACAGCGGGTTGTAGGCGCGCGACGGCAGCTCGGCGACGGCCTGGCAAGCGGCCTGGGCGAACTGGTTCGAGTTGCCGACCACGAACGAGTCGAAGGTGTAGCGGACGGAGAGACCTGGTGCCGCGACGGGCGGCGCGGTTTCATTCGGCTCGGCGGCGGGAGAAGGAGCCTCGCGGTCGATGTCGAGCGAGACGCGCGGGTTGCCGCCGAGGACTTCGCGGGCCGCGGCTTGGAGCGATTCGGTGTGGTGCTGGTGGAGCCAGTCGCGCGTGTACGTGTTCGGCGCGGCGATCTTGATGTGGTCGCCCTCGACGGCCGTCAGCCGGCA
>JBGPYK010000220.1:0-4989 GCA_041493245.1 Methylomirabilia bacterium
AGCCGAGGATCTCTACTTCCCCGGAGCTGAAGCGATGACGGAGTTGGCTTACGAGCGCCAGGACGCCGAGCAGACGCTCTCCGACCAGCAGCGGGATCCCCGCGAAGGAGACGTGTCCCTCTTGACGCGCCCACGTGGCGCTGATGGTCCGCGGGTCCCCCTGGATGTCCTCGACGACGAGGGGACGCCGAGTGAGCGCCACCTGCCCGGTGAGGCCTTCGCCAAGGGCCAGCTCCACTTTAGGAACGCCGTGGATCCCGGCCTCGGACCGCAGCAGGAGACGATCCGCCTCTGCCACCCAGATCCGGGCGGAAGACTCCGGCAGCAGACCAGTCACCGCGCGGACCACCCGTTCGAGCACTTCGGGAAGCTCGAGAGAGGCCGTGACCACCTGCGCCAAGCGGGCGAGTTCCTCAGCCTGTCGCTGGCGCCGCGTAGCCTCGGCGTAGAGGCGGGAGTTCTCGAGCGCCACGGCCGCCTGGTCGGCCACCGCCAGGGCAAGCGCGATTTCTTCGCCGGTGAACACCCGTCCCGCGCGATCCCTGAGGGAGAGCGCGCCGATCACCTCGTTCTGGACGGTGAGCGGCACCGCGAGGACGGCTCGAAACGGGTTCTGCTCGATCCGATCCCGGACGTCAGGCGCGAGCGCGATCCGAGAATCAGCGATGAGGTCCAGGATCGCCACCGGCTGGCGCTCCCGGATGGCGAGCCCCGCTACGCCGGTCTCGGGCGGCAGGACCCCGCTCGGCCAGGACTCCGGTCCATCGTCCTCGGAGATGGCCACCGCGGCGAGGTCGTCCGACTCCGGCTCCCGCTGGAAAAGCGCCGCGGCATGGCCGCCGAGGAGCGTGCGGAGGCTGTGGGTAACCCGACGTCCGAGCTCCTCGGGATCGAGGGATTGAGTAATAAGCCGGCCGGTCTTGGCGAGACTCTCCGCCGCCCGCCGGCGCCGCTCGGACTCCTCGAAGAGCCGGGTGTTCTCGATGGCGACCGCGGCCTGCCCGGCGAGGAGGTGCATGAGCTCCCGCTCCTCCGGGCTGAAGACGCGGCGCGTATCGAAGAGGATGACGAGGGCCCCGGCCACGCGCTCTCCGGTTATGAGGGGGATGGCCGCAACGGCGTGGAGCCCGAGCGTCCGGGCGAGCCGCTTGTTGAGCCAGCGGGAATCTTCCTGCACGTCGACGAAGTACTCCGCGGTCCGCGATTGGAACACGCTCGCGATGACCCCCTGTCCGCGGGGGATCTCTGGGGACTCGAGGAGTGGCAGCTCGCGGACGGGATCAAGACCGAAACCTCCTTGAATGCGAAGGACGCCCATGGCGGGATCGTCGACCCAGACCTGGGCGACCCTGCCTCCGAGAAGGGTCACGGCTGTCTTGGCGATCTCGCGGAAGACCTGCTCGCGGGACCCCGCCGATGTGACGAGCTGGCTGAGCGCGCTGAGCGCCGTGAGCTTCTCGGCCCGCGCCTCCGCCCGCTGGCGGAGGTGGACGTTCTCGAGCGCGAGCGAGACCTGGCTCGCGAGCGTGATCCCGAGCGCTGTCTGTTCCGGCGTAAAACGGCGCGGTTCGTGGCAGTAGTCGAGGAGGCAAACGCCGATCGGGCGTTCCTTACGGAAGAGCGGAAGGACGAGGAGCGACTTGATGCCGAAGAGGTCGGCCCAGCCGGGTGCGAGGAGCGGGCTCGAGGCCGGATCGGCGATCTCGATCGGCCGGCGACGGTCGATCGCCGCGGACACGAACGGGACATCGCTGAGCGGGAGGTGCCAGAGCCTCTTGAAGGCGGGCCCCAGCTGCTGGTCCGACTCGCCGGTCGCGTACTGGGCCGTCACCGGCGTGACGAACCCCGTCGCATCGTCGAGCAGCAGGAACCCGCAGCGATCGACATCGCAGGCCTGGGCAAGCTTCTGGACGGCGATCACGATCTGGCGCTTCGGATCCAGGGTGGACCCGAGGGCCATGGCGAGGTCGAGCTGCACCCGGAGCTGGCGCGCCGCCTTGACCTGGTTTTGGAGCAGGGTCCAGAAGAAGCGGAGGCTCGCGGCCCCGATGACCTCGACGTGCGCGGGCTTAGCTCGGACGAGGTCGTCGAGGACGGTCGCGCGCCCCGTCACCTCGAGCACCACGTCGACCGGATGGGAGAAGACGGCGAGGTGGTGCGGAGCCGTGGGAATGCCGAGGGCTCTCGCCTTCCGGAGCCCTGGGGCGTCCGGCCGGAGGTCGACGACGACCGCCACCGACCCGTCGGACCACTCAAGGAGGAGGTCGAGGAGGGCGGCTCCACCTTTGCCTGCGCCCACGAGGCCGATCGTCACGCCTGCAGGAGCCGCAGGCGGCCGCACCAGTGCCTCACCCGGATCGGCCCGGGTGAGGCGCACCGACGGGACTCGTCGTCGGGCGGCAGGCACTCTCATGCTCGCTCCGGCTCGCGTCGGTGCGCCGAGAGCATCTGGCGTGTGACCCGCTGCAGGTCGACCAGGGCAAAGGGCTTCGCGAGGACGGCCACCGCGGTCTCGGCGAGGAAGCGACGGTACTCGGGCAGATCCATCGTACCGCTGACGAACAGAAAGCGCGAGAGGAGCGTCGGCTTCCGGCGCTCGAGCTCGCGGTAGAGGCCGAGCCCATCGAGCTCCGGCATGCGGAGGTCGCTGAGGATGAGGTCGTAGTCGTGCTCTTGAATCTTCTCAAGGGCGAGGAGACCGTTCGCGGCCGTATCGACTTCGTACCCCTCCGCTTCCAGCACCTCGGCAATCATCTGGGCGACCCTGATCTCGTCCTCGACGACCAGGACCCGCGGAGGCGGAGGTGGCTCTTGGCTCATCATGGGTTGGGCAGTCCTCCGGTTCACTTACAGCAAGGGCCGGGCCATGAAGGAGCGGGTAGAAAACTAGCCTGTTGAAAGGGCAGTCTAAGTTCGCTCCCAAGATCGTGCCAGCCAATTGCCAAAATTGGCACTGAGGGCCGAGAAGCTCTCGGATCGGAGTCGTACAGCAAAGCCTCGCAGCACGGACCTGAGCGATGCCGTTCTTGACGTGGATCGTGCGGAGGGGTGAACCCGGCGAACGGGTATCACCACGCTGGTCATCAACGGGGAAACCACCGAGCCCGAGGGGCACTATTTCGGCGCCGGGCTCCCGGACTTCAAAGAAACAGAACGCGCGGCTCACTCGACCGCGCGTTCTGTCGTCCATTTTATTGGCGGGCTCGACGGGAATTGAACCCGCGATCTCTGGATTGACAGTCCAGTGTGCTAACCAGGCTGCACCACGAGCCCGCGCCGCCCTGAACGTGTGTCGCGCCTGGCCGACGCGCCAAGCCACATCAAGCTAACACGCAGGTCAGGCACGGTCAACGCGGGGCGGGAACGGTGTCACAATGCGTGACGTGACCGCGCCTCGGCTCTCCTCCATCGAGCCCTTCGAGGACGCCTCGGCGGGACCCGCGGTGCGCGGCTTCCTCCACCGCCCGGCGGGACCGCCCCGGCGCGGCCTCGTCCTCACGCACGGCGCAGGCTCGGACTGCGAAGCGCCGCTCCTGCTTGCCGTAGCTGACGCGTTCGCGCGCGCAGGCTTCACGGTACTGCGATGCGACCTGCCGTTCCGCCACGCGCGCGCCGTCGGCCCTCCGTCGCCGGCAGGGGCGGCGCGTGACCGTGCCGGGTTGCGGCGTGCGGTCAGCGCCCTCCAGTCGCTCGTGAGAGGCCGCGTTTCGCTCGGCGGGCATTCCTACGGCGGACGGCAGGCGAGCATCCTCCTCGCGGAGGAGCCTGCACTGGCCGAGGCACTCCTCCTGCTCGCCTATCCGCTCCATCCTCCTCGCCGTCCCGACCACTGGCGGACCGGGCACTTCCCCGCGCTGCGCACTTCCGCGCTCTTCGTCCACGGCTCGCGCGATCCCTTCGGCTCGCTGCGCGAGCTGGGCGAGGCGAGGCGGCTCATCCCCGCGCGCACCGTTCTCGTCCCCGTCGACGGCGCCGGCCACGACCTCGCGCGCGGCAGGATTCCTGTCACGCCGGTCGTCGAGGCCTTCCGCGGCCTGTTCCCTGACTGAAGAAGTCTCACCGCGGCAGCACCGGCGACACCGGTCCTTGATCCGCGGAGTGGCTCGGCGTTAATATCGGCCCACCGCTCCGGCGTTCGCCAGCCTGGCGCGACCGCGTGGCCGGGGGGTGAGCACGCGACTTCTGCCAACTTTCGACGGAGGTGCTCTAACACTTCGGGCAACAGGTCCATCGGTGACGGATTCTCCGCACCTTATGAGGACGTGAAGCTCAAGATCAGGTGAGGGCGACTCATATGGACAGCGGTAGTAAGACTCTCGTGATCCGAAACGGCACCTTGATCGACGGGTCGGGCCAGGCGCCCACCCCAAACGAGGCGCTGGTGGTCGACGGCGACCGCATCAGGAGCATCGGACGGATGCCCGGCGATGTCCACCTGGAGGACGAGAAGAACGTCGCGGTCATCGATGCCTCGGAACACTGGATCATGCCCGGGTTGATCGATGCCCACACCCACCTGTCGTACGGCTATCCGCACATCCGGGGCGAGGGAAGAGGCAGAGGCCCGACCCGGCCCGAGCTGGGGGTCCTCAAAGCGGCGCGGAGCGCGCAGAAAGTCTTGCGCGCCGGCGTGACCAGCCTCTGTGTGCCCGGCGGGACCTGGTTCACCGACGTCGGGGTGCGGGACGCCATCAAGCTCGGGGTGATGGAGGGGCCTCGCGTGCACTGCGCCGGCCGCATGATCATCACGTACGGCAGCATCGAAGACGACGAGCCCTCCTGGGTGGGCACCCCGGACCACGGCGTCGGCGTCCTATGCAACAGCGCGTCGGAGATGGTCACGGAGGTGCGCCGGCAATGTAAACACGGCGTGAACTTCATCAAGATGGCCGACAGCCGATCCGGCGACGTCCAGACCCTCGCGAAGGACGAGATCGCCGCCGTCGTCCAGGAGGCGCACCGACGCGACGCCCGCGTCGCCATCCACTC
>JBGPYK010000530.1:0-2587 GCA_041493245.1 Methylomirabilia bacterium
CCGGCAGGAAGACGCAGTTTCGCCGGCTTTTCGAACGGGCCACCACGGCGCTCGAGAGCCTCGAGCAGCCGACGATCGCCATGATCAACGGCCACGCGGTCGGCGGGGGCTGGGGGCTCACGCTGGCCTGCGACTTCCGCATCGCGGCGGCGGAGGCCGAGTTCTGGATCCCCGAGGTCGACCTCGGCGTACCGCTGGGCGTGGGTTCCACCGCGCGGTTCGTCCGCCTGGTCGGCCCGGCGCGCGCGAAGGAAATCATCATGGAGTGCCGGCGCTACACGGCAACCGAGGCACATACCCTCGGGCTCGTCACGCGGGTCGTGCCCGGCGCGACGCTCACCGCGGCCGTGCGAGACTACGCCGCGCTGCTCGCCGCCAAACCGTTCCGTCCCCTCGCCGAGGCCAAGGCGCGGATCAATGCCATCGCGCGGACCGGGATCCCCGACGTCAACGCGATGACCGAGGGATTTCTCGAGCGGTGACCGCCGGCCCTTGCCGTCAGCGGTCGTAGCGGTAGAAGCCCCTTCCCGTCTTCCGGCCGAGCTGTCCGGCCATGACCATGCGCTTGAGGAGCGGTGGGGGCGCGTACCGCGGCTCCCGGAACTCCTCGAACATGACCTCAGCGACGAACATGGTCGTGTCGAGCCCGACGAGGTCGAGCAGCGTGAACGGGCCCATCGGATAGCCGCACCCGAGCTTCATGGCTTGGTCGATGTCCTCGAGCGAGGCCAGCCCGCCCTCGTAAACGCGGATGGCGTCGAGCAGATACGGCACCAGAAGCCGGTTCACGATGAAGGCGGTGGAGTCCTTGGTCTGGACGGGGATCTTTCCCACCGCGCGCACCCACTCGGTGGCCGTCGTCACGGCGGCGTCTTCGGTGAGGATCGTGCGGACCACCTCGACCAGCTTCATCAACGGCACGGGGTTGAAGAAGTGGAGCCCCAGCACCTGGGCCGGCCGCTTGGTGGCCACCGCCATCCCTGTCACGTTGCACGACGAGGTGTTGGAGGCGAGGATCGCGTGGGGCAGGCAGATGCGGTCGAGCTTCGCGAACGTCTCGTTCTTGAGCGGCTGGTTCTCGGTGATCGCCTCGACGACGAGGTCGGCCGCGCCGAGATCTTCCAGACGGACCGTGCCTTTCAGGCGGGCGAGTGTCTCGTCCTTCGCCCGGGCCTCGAGCTTGCCCCGCCCCACGAGGCCCTCGAGCGTCGCGCGCAGCCCGCCGAGCCCCCGCTCGAGCAGCGTCTCGTTCGCCTCGACGACGGTCGTCGAAAAACCCGCCTGCGCCGCGACCTGGGCAATCCCCGCCCCCATGAGACCGCATCCGATGACTCCAACCTGCGTGATGACCATACGTCGACTCCCTTAGCCTCGAAAATTCATGAATGCGGGACGCGCGCGCCGAACGGTGACAGGGCGGGGGCTGGCGGACGGCGTGCTCTGTCCACAGCGCGTTTCTCTCCGATCACCGGCGAGCCATTCCCACTCTGTACGGCTGTTTCGTCGTAGCGCGAAACGGGAATGGGTCACCCGGACGCCATCCGCCCGCCCCCGCCCTGTCACCGTTCGACTACCGTGTGCGAGGCTTCGAGGAGCGCCCCGGCTTTGCCGGGGCGCTGCGAGCGTTGGGGGGATTGGGGGGCCATATCGGGGCCCCCCATGTGGTTAATTGCGAGCGCGGCGCCCCGGCAGGGGCGGCGGCTCGTAGTGGGTGGTCCCAGGCGGGCACGGGTTCCGGACGGTGATGATAGTGCGGCCGTACTTCACCGAGCCGTCGGCGAGGACCTCCCCCTGCGTCGAGCGTTGGGCGGGACCGTCCTCCTTGAGCGAACGGTCGAACGCGACGTCGCGCGCCTCGAGGGGGGCGCTCATGATGCTGAGGAACATCGTCGCGCTGACGGGCGTCTTCGCCTCGTCCGCGACCGCGGACGCCACACCGAGCACGGCGACCGCCGCGAGCATCGCGAGCACGAGCAGGCTTCTCGTCATGCCGATCCTCCCACGCTCAATCATAGACGATCAGGGAATGGAGCGGGCGGTTCTTGAGCTTTTCCCGCCCGTGGAGGAAGGCCAGCTCGATCAGGAAGGTCACGCCGACGACGTGACCGCCGAGCTGCTCGATCAGGCGCAGCGTCGCAGCCATCGTCCCGCCCGTGGCGAGCAGGTCGTCGACGGCAAGGATGCGCTGGCCGGGACGGATGGCGTCCTCGTGCACGGCGAGGGCGTCGCGGCCGTACTCCAGCTCGTACTCCACCTCGATCGTCTTGCCGGGCAGCTTGCCGAGCTTGCGGACCGGGACGAAACCGGCGTTGAGCTGGTGGGCCAGGGCGCCGGCGAAGATGAACCCGCGCGACTCGATGCCGACGACGACCTCGACCCGCTCCCGCTGATAGCGGTCGGCCAGGAGGTCGATGACGCGACGGAAGGCGGGTCCGTCCTTCAGCAGGGTCGTGATGTCCTTGAAGAGGATCCCCTCGGTGGGGAAATCCTTGATGTCCCGGATCTTCGCGCGAAGCTCGGCCACGTCCATCGCGGAGGTATCTTACCGGCAGTCGGCCGTTTCGCACAACCAGCCGCACGCGGGCGC
>JBGPYK010000586.1:0-2250 GCA_041493245.1 Methylomirabilia bacterium
TCCAGTTCGGCGATGAGTTCTCGTACCTTCGGTGGCACGGGAGATTCCCTGGCACCTCAGTTGCCTGACTTCAGGGCAGGAGATTCTCGACTGCGACCAACGCACCCGGGGCGGCCAAGGGAGCGACTCGCCCGGAGGACGCGACCGTTTCCCGCCGTGAGTAGCGCCAGCCGAATGGCGCCTCGGCATCCGCGGCCGGCTCCCGGTACACCTCCAGGGTGCGGTCGATCAGGTTGAGCACCCAGTAGTCGGCCAGGCCCGCCCGGGCATACAGGCTGCCCTTGCGCTCTCGATCGATGGCGAGGCTCGAGTCGGCCACCTCGAGGGTGAGGACCGGACGGGACGGATGGACACGGCGATAGTCGTCCGGTCTACCGGGAACGACGGCGACATCGGGCTCGGGCTCCGATTCGTCGTCGAGGCCAATGGGACCCTGCGTCCGCACCTCCCAGCCCGGACCGAAGGCCGCCTCAAGAGCCTTCGCGCTCTTCCGGATAGCCGTATAGTGCTCGGCGCCCTGGGGCTCGGCGACGATGAGATCGCCGCCGATGAGCTCGATGGGCTCGCCAGTCTGGAAGACACCCATCTCGATGAGCCGCTCGTACTCGGCCCTGGACCACCGGCGGGTCCGTGTTCCGTAGGTCGTCATCACGGATGATCCTAGGGGCGTCGCACAGCCCCGTCAATGTCACAGAAGCGATACGGCGGGGCGCTGCGGACCTACAGGCGAACAACCTCCACGCGCGCGTCGTTGAAGCACGCGCCTTCGGAGATGTCGGCGTGATGCGTGGGGGCGAGCGCCGAGATGGTCTGGCCGTTGTCGCTCGTGCGCAGCCAGGCGCCCTTCAGCGAGAGCACGACGCCGGGCGGTACGGAGTCGGTGATGCGTAGGGGCAGATGGACCTCGCCGAGGTCGTTCCACACCTTCACGGTGACGCCGTCACTCAGGCCGCGCCGCCGCGCGTCGTCGGGGTGCATCTCGAGCGTGGGCGAGTCGTCGCTGCCTCGGCAGCCGCCGAACGTGGCGGTGATGCGCTGGTCTGACGCGGGAGAGATCAGGGCGAGCGGATACGGAGACTCGACGGGCCGGTAGTCGGGGAGCAGGGCGCCGTACTTCTTCTCGAGGTAGCTCGAAGCGAGCTCCACCTTCCCCGAGGGCGTCCGCGGGAACACGTTGTCGAAGAGCACGAACTCCTCCCCCTCCGCCGTCATCGCGAGCGCCCGATCGGTCGGGATCCGGCTCGGCGGCACGCCGCCGAGGCGCGGGTCCGCTGGGTCGAGCGCGTCGTCCATCAGCTCGGCATCGGTCGTGGTGAAGCACGGCTCAGTGAAGCCGAAGCGCGCGGCGAGCCGACGGAAGATCTCCGTGTTGGGCCAGGCCTCGCCTTGCCGCGAAATGACGGGCTCGGCCCGCTGGAGCCAGTGCTGACCGTAGGCCGCGAAGAGGTCGGCGTGCTCGAAGTGGCTGCAGGCGGGCAGCACGACGTCCGCGTAGGCGAGGCTGTCGGTCATCACCACGTCGCAGCCGACGACGAAGAGGTCGTCCCGCTCCAGCCCGCGGCGCAGGCGATTCTGATCGGGGTGGACGGTGAGCGGGTTGTGGTTGTAGACGAAGAGGGCTTTGATCGGCGGCGCCAGATCCGGGTCGAGCAGGTGACGGCCGACGTCGATGATGTTGAGGGTCCGCGTGCCCGGGGGCACGAGATCGGGCCGCTGCAGGCGCGCTGGCGTCTTGGGGTAGGCGAAGCCGGCCCCGTTGACGAGGCCGCCGCCCCGGACGCCGAACTTGCCGGCCAGCGCGGGCAGCGCGAAGACCGCGCGGATGCCGCTGCCCCCGTTCTGGTTGCGTTCGAGGCCGTTGCCCACGCTGATCGTCGCCGGCGACAGCGTCCGGTACCACTCGGCAAACTGGCGGATGTGCGCCTCGGGGACGCCGCAGATCCGCGCCGCCTCGGCCGTCGAGTACCGCCGCGCCCGCTCCATGTAGGCCTCGAAGCCCTGGACATGGCCCGCGATGAAGTCGCGGTCGAGCGCCCCCGCGCGCTCCAGCTCGCTCGCCACCGCCCACGCGAACACCACGTCTGTCCCCGGTCGCAGCGCGACGTGCAGGTCGGCCTGTTCGGCGATCTTGGTGCGCTTGGGATCGACGGCGATCACCTTGCCGCCCGCGCGCCGCGCCCGGTTGATGACCGGGACCAGGTGCAGGTTGGTCCACGTGACGTTGTTGCCCCAGGCGACGATGAGCTTCGA
>JBGPYK010000135.1:0-6413 GCA_041493245.1 Methylomirabilia bacterium
GGTGGAAGAGATCCCCGTGGACAACGCGATCGAGCCCATCATCGGGGCGCTCGACGCCCACCACGGCATGCTTCTCGCCTCGAGCTATGAGTACCCCGGCCGCTACACGCGCTGGGACATGGGGTTCGTCGATCCGCCGCTTGCCGTGGTGGCGCGGGGACGGCGCGTCAGCGTGGAAGCGCTGAACCACCGAGGACGGATCCTCCTTCCCGCCGTCGCGGACGTCCTCGCCGCGCTCGACGCCGTGGAGGGGACCGAACAGCGGGACGACGTGGTCTCGGGGACGGTGCGCCCGCCGACCGGCCGCTTCGCCGAGGAGGACCGCAGCCGGCAGCCGTCCATCTTCTCCGTGCTGCGCGCCCTCGTGGCGCTCTTCCACCACGCCGACGAGCCGCATCTCGGGCTCTACGGCGCGTTTGGCTACGACCTCGCCTTCCAGTTCGAGCCGATCCGCCTGCGGCTCGAGCGCCCGCCTGACCAGCGGGATCTCGTCCTCTACCTCCCCGACGAGCTGGTCGTGGTCGATCACCGTCGCGAGCGGGCAACGCGCCGGCGCTACGACTTCGAGGTGGGCGGGCGGACCACCGAGCCTCTCGCGCGTCTCGGCGGGCTCGCCCCCTACGCCGGCGCCACGACGATCCCGCGCGCGGGGGATCACGCGCCCGGGGAGTACGCGGCCGTCGTCCGCGTCGCGCGTGAGGCCTTCAAGCGCGGCGATCTCTTCGAGGTCGTCCCCGGCCAGACGTTCTTCGAGCCGTGCCCATCGCCGCCCTCGGAGCTGTTCCTCCGCCTGCGCGAACGCAACCCTTCGCCCTACGGGTTCCTCATGAACCTGGGCGAGGCCGAGTACCTCGTGGGCGCCTCCCCGGAGATGTACGTGCGCGTGGATGACGACCGCGTCGAGACCTGTCCCATCTCGGGGACGATCGCCCGCGGGCAGGACGCCATCGGCGACGCGACCCAGATCGTCGCGCTTCTGACCTCGGCCAAGGACGAGTCCGAGCTGACCATGTGCACGGACGTGGATCGCAACGACAAGTCGCGCATCTGCGTGCCCGGGAGCGTGCGGGTGATCGGCCGCCGCCAGATCGAGATGTACGCGCGGCTGATCCACACCGTGGACCACGTGGAGGGACGTCTGCGTCCCGGCTTCGACGCCCTCGACGCCTTCCTCGCCCACGCGTGGGCGGTGACCGTGACCGGCGCCCCCAAGACGTGGGCGATGCAGTTCATCGAGGACCACGAGCGGTCGCCCCGCGCCTGGTACGGCGGAGCCGTGGGGTGCCTCGGCTTCGACGGCAACCTCAACACCGGCCTCACCCTCCGGACCATCCGCATCAAGGACGGTCTGGCCGAGGTGCGCGCCGGCGCGACCCTCCTCTGGGATTCCGATCCCGACGCGGAAGAGGAGGAGACGCGCCTCAAGGCCTCCGCGTTCCTCGACGCCATCCGCCGCCCCCGCGGCGCGGAGGCGCGGCCGCGCCCGGAGGCGCCGCGCCCCGGCGCAGGCAAGCGCGTGCTGCTCGTCGACCACCAGGACTCGTTCGTGCACACGCTGGCCAACTACCTCCGCCAGACGGGCGCGGAGGTCGTCACGCTCCGGAGCGGCTTCCCGCTGGAGGTCTTCGACGACGTGAGGCCGCACCTCGCCGTGCTCTCGCCGGGGCCGGGGTCGCCGCGCGACTTCGCGCTCTCGCGCACGCTCGACGAGCTGACGCGTCGCGGGATCCCGACCTTCGGCGTGTGTCTGGGGCTCCAGGGCATCGTGGAGTACTTCGGCGGCGAGCTGGGCGTCCTCGACGACCCGGTGCACGGCAAGGCGTCACGCATCCGGGTTCTCGGCGGGCGCATCTTCGCGGGGCTCCCCAAGGAGTTCACCGCCGGGCGTTACCACTCGCTCTTCGCGATCCGCGAAAAGCTCCCCCCGGTGCTCGTGGTGACCGCGGAGAGCGAGGACGGCGTGGTCATGGCCATCGAGCACGCGACGCTGCCGCTCGCGGCCGTGCAGTTCCACCCCGAGTCCATCATGACGCTCGAGGAAGACCTCGGGCTCCGCCTCCTCCGCAACGTGATGGCAGGCTGCTGAAGCCTGCGAGTTTCCCCGCCCCGAAAGGGCCCCTCGGTTACTAGGCCTTCCGCCCTCGCGGTCGCCTACAATATGGCGTAGCAAACCCGTCGGGTTGGAGGACACCCCATGTATCTAAACCTGGACGCTGACGGCGCGTCGGCGGCGACGTAGGATCTCATCGGGAGGCGGTGGAGTATGACGGCCTACCAGGTCACGTTGACGGTCGAGCCTCCTTTTCTTCTCGTCAAGCCGTTCGTGACCGAGGAGGACTTTTACCGGGATGCGACCGAGGACAGCGATTGGGAGTACCTCGACGGACGACTCGTCATGCATTCACCGGAATCCAACTGGCACGAAGACCGTTTCCGGTTCCTGCTCACCCTCGTGAGCGCGTACCTCGATGAGCGGGGTGGCGCCATCGTCCGCGGTTCGCGCTACCCGATGCGGCTCGATGAGCGCTGGTCGCCGGAGCCCGACCTCCTGGTCGTCCGGGACGAGCGGCGCCATCTGCTCGGCACCAACCGCCTCGAAGGCCCGGCCGACCTCGTCATCGAGATCGCCTCGGACAGCGACCCGGGGCTCGACGTCCGCGAGAAGCTGCCCCGCTACCGCGAGGCCGGCATCGACGAGATCTGGCTGGTCAACCCGTTCGCACAGATCGTCCTGGCCGAGGTCCGAGAGCCGGGCGGCTACGCGGCGCAGCGCCTCGCCGCCGGCCGACTGACGTCGCGCGTCGTCCCCGGCTTCTGGATCGAGGTGGACTGGCTCTGGCAGGAGCGGCTTCCCTCGACGCTCGCCTGCCTGCGAGAGATCCTCGCCGGCGGATAGAAGAGGCGATTCGGTCCTCGATACTCGGGCAGGCTCCTGGCGCGGGGGGCCGGCGTCGTCTATGCTCGACGGCGATGTGGGTCTTGCGGCTCGTCCTCGCTCTCACGGCGGCCAGTGGTCTCGGCGTGCCCGGCCCCGCGCGGGCCGCCGACAAGCCGCTGCACCTCGTCCTCACGCCGTCGCAGAAGCCGACCGATCTGCTGGCCGCCGGCGAGGAGTTCGGCCGGGCGCTCGGCGCGCTCGTGGGCACGCCGGTGCGGGTGACCGTCGCCAGCGACTACGCCGCGGTCATCGAGGCGTTGCGCAACCGCACCGCGGATCTCGCCTTCGTCCACCCCGCGGGCTACGTGCTGGCCAACCGTGAGGCGAAGGCGATCATCGTCGCCAAGAACCAGTGGCACGGCAAAACCACGTTCACCGCTCGGTTCTACGTGAAAAAGGATTCCGGCCTGAAGACGCTCGAGGATCTGCGCGGCAAGACCATGGCCTTCGTCGACCCCGCCTCGTCCTCGGGCTACATCTACCCGATGGTACTGCTCATCCAGCGCGGGCTCGTCCGGAATCGAGATCCCAAGACCTTCTTCCGCGAGGTCGTCTTCGCGGGCTCGCACGACGCGAGCATGCGCGCGCTCCTCAACGGCCACGTCGACGCCATCGTCTCCTTCGACCTGGCGCGCGAGCAGTACCTGAAAGATCCGGCCGAGCGCGAGCGCATCACGTGGGTGGCCGAGACGCCGCCCATCCCCGAGGCCGGCGTCGCCGCGCGCGCGGGACTCGATCCGGCGACGTTCGCTAAGATCCGCGACGCGCTGTTGAAGATCCAGGGGCCGCAATACGCCGCACTGCTCAAGCGCCTCTACGACATCGACGGATTCGAGGCCGCGGAGGACGGCGAGTACGCGCCCGTGCGCGCGGCCATGGATTTGCTCGGCTACCGCCCGCGCTGAGCCCCCGGGCCCCCGCGCTGAATCCCCCGGCGCCCGCGACCCGTCACGTGGATCCGATGATCGAAGTCGCCGGATTGCGCGTCGTGTTGCCGCCGGCCGCCGTGATCCTCGACGGCGTCGACCTCACCGTGCGCCAGGGGGAGTTCGTCGTCGTGCTGGGTCCGAGCGGCGCCGGCAAGACGACGTTGCTGCGCGCGATCAACCGCCTCGTCGAGCCGACGGCCGGAACGATCCGCGTCGCCGGCCGCGCGGTCACGGGCGCCGCCGCCGCCGAGCTTCGAGAGGCGCGCCGGCGAATGGGGATGATCTTCCAGCAGTTCAACCTCGTCCGCCGGGCCTCGGTGATCGACAACGTGCTCGCCGGCCGGCTCGGCTACGTGCCGACGCTGCCCAGCCTCGCCGGCCGCTTCCCGCGCGCCGACCGCGAGCTGGCGCTGGCCTGCCTGGGGCAGGTGGGTCTCGCCGCGATGGCCGGCCGCCGCGCCGACAAGCTCTCGGGCGGCGAGCAACAGCGGGTGGCCATCGCGCGCGCGCTGGCCCAAGAGCCGTCGGTCATCCTCGCCGACGAGCCGACGGCGAGCCTCGACCCCGCGCTCACCGGCAGCATCATGGACATCCTGCGGCGCATCAACGTCGAGCGCGGACTCACGCTGGTCGTGAGCCAGCACCAGCTCGAGACCGCGCTCGCCTACGCCTCGCGCATCGTGGGGCTCCGCCGCGGGCGCGTCTGCTTCGACGGTGCGCCGGGGGACGTCACGCCCGCGGTCGCCGACGCGATCTACGGGGACGGCGGGTGAGGCGCGCCGGGCTCTTCGTCGCGATCGTCGTGCTGGCGTGGGCGGCGTGGGACACCGGCGCTGATCCCGTCCGCTTCGTGCGCGGCCTGCCGTGGATCGTCGACATCCTGGGCCGCATGCTCCCGCCCGACCCCCGCGTGTTGCCCGCGGCGCTGCTCGGCGCGCTCCTGACCGTGGAGATCGCGCTGCTCGGCACCGCGGTGGCGGCCGTCCTCGCCTTGCCGCTCGGCTTCGTCTCCGCCCGTAACGTCGCCGCGCCGCCCGTCTTTTATCCCGCGCGTGGCGTGCTGAACTTCTTTCGCAGCGTGGACACCCTGGTCTACGCGCTGATCTTCGTCGCCGCCGTGGGACTCGGACCGTTCCCCGGCGTGCTCGCCGTCGTCGCCTACACGACCACGTCGCTCGCCAAGCTCTACTCCGAGGCCATCGAGGGCATCGACCGCGGCCCCGTGGACGCCATCACCGCCACCGGCGCGACGCCACTGCAGATCCTGCGCTTCGGCGTCCTGCCCCAGGTGCTGCCCCTGTTCCTGTCCTACGTGCTCTACCGCCTGGAGACCAACATCCGCGCCGCCACCGTGCTGGGCTTCGTCGGCGCCGGCGGCATCGGTTTCTATCTGCAGACCTATCTCAGGATGATCGACTACCCCGCCGCCTCGACGGTCTTGCTCGTGACCGTCCTGATGGTGATGGTGGTCGACGCGATCAGCTCGAAGCTCCGGGAGCGGCTGGTGTGAGCACCGCTGTGATCATTGTCATCGATTCGTCTCGCGCCAAGTGAGTGTCACCATTTTAAGACGTTGAACACTGCGAAGGCGCGCGCTACGCTGCGGGCATGGCAGTGAAGCTCGACGACCTCGACGACGCGGTCGACACCCCGGACGTTGACCAAGTAGTCCTCCTCCACAACATCTCGTGGAAGCAGTACGAGGCGTTCCTCGCCATGCTGGGCGACGACCATCCAGGGGTCCGCACCCACTACCTCGAAGGGACCCTCGAAATCATGAGCCCGTCGTCGAAGCATGAGAACGTCAAGACGATGCTGGCCCGACTCGTCGAGGTGTACGCCTTGGAGCGGAATATCGAGCTCAACGGTTTCGGCTCCACGACGTACCGGCGCCGGACCAAGGAGCGCGGGCTGGAGCCCGACGAATCCTACTTCGTCGGGCGGGAGAAGAAGGTCCCCGACATCGTATTCGAGGTGGTCCTGTCGCGGGGGGTGCTGGACCGCCTCGCGATCTACGAGGGGCTCGGCGTGCCGGAGGTGTGGATCTGGCAGCGAGGCGCCTTCGAGATCTACACGCTCGCGGGGTCCGGCTACGAGCGTCGAGGGCGAAGCGACCTGCTTCCCGAGCTGGACTTCACGAGGCTGGCGGCACTTGTCGAGCGCAAGGACCAGACCCAGGCGGTTCGCGAGTTTCGGGACGCCCTGCGGGCAGATTCGTAGCCAGGAGGGGAAGGACAGTCTCGCGAGGCCCTCGTCGAGCAAGTACTGACGAGACTTCCGGTGATCCCGTTCGATCTCGTCGCTGCACCCGTCCATGCTCGGGTCTGCGTACCGCCGTTCAGGTACCACAGACTCTTCAGCCGACCGCCATCGACGCTCAGCGAGACGCCGGTGTTGAAGCTGGCGCGCTCCGAGCAGAGGAAGGCGAGGGCGTCGGCCAGCTCCTCGGGCCGGCCGAAGCGTCCGAGGGCCTTCTTGCGGGCGGCCGGGCGGCGCGCCGCAACGGGCATATAGGCGATCGATCGGCCCAAGCGGCTGGAAGTTGA
>JBGPYK010000040.1:0-11396 GCA_041493245.1 Methylomirabilia bacterium
ACCTGACCGACGAGCAGCGCATGATCCGCGACCTCGCCCGCAAGGTGGCCCGCGAGAAGGTCGCGCCGCATGCCGCGGACGTGGACGAGACCGAGACCTATCCCGAGGCGTCGATCCAGGCCCTCATCGACGCCGGGCTCTTCGGCATCTGGGTCCCCGAACAGTATGGCGGGAACGCCATGGGCTGCCTCGCGCTCTCGCTCGCGGCCGAGGAAATCGCCTACGCCTGCGCGGCGACCGGTACGCAGTACGTCGACCAGCCGCTCGGGGGCCTGCCCATCCTCATCGCCGGCACCGCCGCGCAAAAGGACAAGTACCTGCCGCGCCTGGCGACGGGCGAGCTGTTCTCCGCGTACTCCCTCTCGGAACCGGAGGCCGGGTCGGACGCCGCCGGGCTCCGGACGACGGCCGTGAGGAAGGGCGATCATTACGTGTTGAACGGCTCGAAGCAATGGTGCACCAACGGCGATCACGCCGGCGTCATCTGTGTCTTCGCCACCGTGGATCCGGCCAAGCGGGCGAAGGGCGTGACGGCGTTCCTCGTCGAGGCCGGGACGCCGGGTTTCACCGTGGGCAAGAAGGAGCGGAAGATGGGCATCCGCGGCTCGCCCACGGTCGCACTGCACTTCACCGATTGCGTCGTTCCCGTGGAGCAGCGGCTCGGCGCCGAGGGCGAGGGGTTCACCATCGCCATGCGCACGCTGGACATCACGCGCCCCGCGACCGGCGCGCTGGCCCTGGGCATCGCGCAGGCGGCCCTGGACGCCGCCGTCGGCTACGCGCGGGAGCGCCGGCAGTTCGGGCAGCGGATCGGCGACTTCCAGGGCATCCAGTTCATGCTGGCCGACATGGCCATGCAGGTCCACGGGGCCCGGCTGATGATCCACCACGCCGCCCGGCAGCTCGACGCGGGCTTCACCGGCAACAGCTACGAGGCGTCGATGGCCAAGTGCTGGGCGGCCGACGCCGCCATGAAAGTGACGACCGACGCGGTCCAGGTCTTCGGCGGCTACGGCTACACTCGGGAGTTCCCCGTCGAGCGGTTCATGCGCGACGCCAAGATCATGCAGATCTACGAAGGAACGAACCAGATCCAGCGCATCGTCATCGCCCGCGAGCTACTCGGCCGCTGATGCTTCCCTTCTGGCCGCGGAGGGGTCAGCGTTGCCGGAACCGGCGACGAGGCCCGAGGTAGTCCCGGAGCTGGAGAATACGGATGCCAGGGACAGGGGGTAGCTCGCGGTCATTCGTGACGAACGCGGTGCACCTGGCCCCGAGCGCCGCGGCGAGCTGGATGGCGTCGGGTGTCTTCACGGAAACTGCCGCGCGCAGGTGCGCGGCCGCCCGCAGAAGAGGCCGATCGAGCTCCACGAGGCGGAGACCGCGGCTGCGTGAGAGCAACGCCTCGTAACGCTCGGCCAGTGCCGTATCGCCCGCGCGGTACGGCACCACCAGCGTTTCGAGCAGCGTCAGGCTGGAAGTCACGGCCGACCAGCGCCCGCCGTCCAGGCCGATGAAGAGCGGCTCGACGAGCGCCAGGAACTCTGTGTGCTCTTCGACGAAGTAGATGAAGACGGCGGTGTCGAGCCCGATGGGGCCGGCGCCGAGGTCGTCGATCAGTCCCACGAACGCCGCTCGCGCGCGACGTGAGCGGCGGGATCCACTCCACGCCAGCGCGCCTTGCCGAGGCCCTTGAGCTCCAGGATCGACAAGGGAGCCTCCCCGTCCAGGACCTGACTCAGCAGGTGCACGACCTCCTGCGAGATCGACCGGTGCTGGCGGCGGGCGCGGTCCCGGAGCTTCCGATAGAGCGCGTCGGGCAGGTTCTTGACGTTGAGGATCGCCATCGATGCCTCCAGATTGCCTCCATTATGGAGGAACAGGTAGCGTCGAGCAACCGCGCAGCAGACCCCCACCCCCACCCCTGCCCGCAAGGGGGAGGGGCTTCGTAATGAAGCCCCTTTGAAACTGAGACACGATCGATTGATGCGATAGTATCGGGGCCATGACGAGCCCCATCATTACCGAGGCTGTGCGAACCCTCGTGGACCGGCGCGATCTCACGCGGATCGAGGCCGCCGGCGCGATGGACGCCATCATGTCAGGCGCGGCGACGAACGCCCAGATCGCCGCGTTCCTCACCGCGCTCCGCATGAAGGGCGAGACCGTCGAGGAGCTGATCGGCTTCGCCCAGGTGATGCGCCAGAAGGTGGTGAAGATCCGGACGCGCGGGGAAGAGGTGGCAGCGCTCACCGGCACCGACCGCGAGATGCTCATCGACACCTGCGGGACGGGTGGCGACGCCACCGGGACCTTCAACGTCTCCACGGCCACGGCCTTCGTGGTGGCCGGCGCCGGGCTCCGCGTCGCCAAGCACGGCAACCGCTCGGTCTCCTCCATGTGCGGATCGGCCGACGTGGTGGAGACGCTCGGGATCAGCCTGGACCTCACGCCCCAGAAGGTCGCCCGCTGTGTGGATGAGGTCGGCATCGGCTTCCTGTACGCGCCGCTCCTGCACACTGCGATGAAGCACGTCATGGCCGCGCGGCGCGAGATGGGGATCCGCACCGTCTTCAACATGCTGGGCCCGTTGACCAACCCGGCGTCCGCCAACGCCCAGGTCATCGGCGTCTACGCGGCCTCGCTCACGGAGCCGCTGGCCCGCGTGCTGGCCGAGCTGGGGACGGTGCGGGCGTTCGTCGTCCACGGCGCCGACGGGCTCGACGAGATCTCCAACACCGGCGAGAGCCGGCTGTCCGAGGTGCGTGAGGGCATGGTGCGGACCTTCACGGTGCGGCCCGAAGACTTCGGGCTGCCGCG
The DNA here is from genome assembly GCA_041493245.1 of Methylomirabilia bacterium. Taxonomy (GTDB): domain Bacteria; phylum Methylomirabilota; class Methylomirabilia; order Rokubacteriales; family CSP1-6; genus DATHGT01. The sequence goes on from JBGPYK010000040.1 coordinate 2,821, forward strand.
CGCCGCGATCGCGGACCTGCTCGGTGGTGACCGCGAGCAGAACGCCGAGATCATCCGCGCCATCCTCGCCGGCGAGCGCGGGCCGCGCCGCGACATCGTGCTGATGAACGCCTCCGCCGCGCTGGTCGCCGGCGGCCGCGCGCACGACCTCAAGGACGGCGTCGGTCTCGCCGCCCGGTCGATCGACGGCGGCGCGGCCCGAGACAAGCTGGAGCAGCTCATCTCGCTCAGCCGCAAGCTCGCGGAAGAAACGTAGACGGGACGGCGCCCATGAAGCTCGAGACGCGCGCGGTGCACGCGGGCACGAGCATCGATCCCGCCACGGGGGCGGTGACTCCGCCCATCCAGCTCTCCGTCACCTTCGAGCGCGACGCCGACGGCAGCTATCCGCACGGCTTCCTCTACGCGCGGAACGGCAACCCCAACCGCGAGGCGCTCGAGCGCTGCCTCGCCGACCTCGAGGGCGGAGTGGACGCGGCGGCCTTCGCCTCGGGCACGGCGGCCATCATGGCGGTCCTCCACGCGCTGTCCCCCGGTGACCACGTCATCGCGCCCACCGACGTCTACCAGGGCACCGCCCGGCTCATGCGCGAGCTGATGGTGCCGTGGGGCCTGGAGATCAGCTTCGTCGACATGACGGATCCGACGGCGGCGGCGCAGGCCATCCGCCCGCGCACGCGCCTCGTCTGGGTCGAGACGCCGTCGAATCCGCTCCTGGCCGTCACCGACATCGCGGCGCTCGCCCGGGTCGCGCGCGAGGCCGGCGCGCTCTGCGTCTGCGACAACACGTTCGCCACGCCGGTGCTCCAGACGCCGCTCACGCTCGGCGCGGATCTGATCATGCACTCGACGACGAAATACCTGAGCGGCCACAGCGACGTCACGGGCGGCGTGATCGTCGCGAAGCGCCGCGAGGGCGCCTTCGAGCGAATCCGGAAGGTCCAGGTGTACGGCGGCGGTGTCGCTTCGCCGTTCGACTGCTGGCTCACGCGGCGGAGCATCCGGACGCTGCCCTACCGGGTCCGCGCCCACTCCGAGCACGCGCTCGCCGTGGCCACGTTCCTGTCCGGTCACCCGCGCGTGGAAACCGTGCACTATCCGGGCCTGCCGTCGCATCCCGGCCACGCCCTCGCCCGGCGTCAGATGTCGATGTTCGGCGGCATGCTGTCCTTCCAGGTGCGGGGCGGACGCGCTGAGGCGATGGCGGTGGCCGCGAAGGTCGGCGTGATCACGCGCGCGACCAGCCTCGGTGGCGTCGAGAGCTTGATCGAACACCGCGCGTCGATCGAGGCACCCGGCACCAAGACCCCCGAGAACCTTCTGCGTCTGTCGATCGGACTCGAGCATCCCGACGACCTCGTCGACGACCTCGCGCACGCGCTGGCGTAACATCCCCCCCCCATGCGCACGGGCCATCCCTTTCACATGCACGACGCGATCTATGCGCAGCCCGGCGCGCTGCGCCTCGCCGGCCGGGGCAACGAGACGGCGCTCGCGGCCGTGGCCGCGCGCCTCCGCGGGCTCGACCACGTGCTCCTCGCGGGCATCGGCACCTCGTGGCACGCGGCCCTCGTGGGCGAGCTATTGCTGGCCCACGCCGGGCGGCTCGGATACCGCGCGCGCGCCGTGCACTCCTTCGAGCTGGCGGGTTACTGGCCGCCGCCTGACGCCCGCACGGGTGTCATCGTGGTGAGCCACCGCGGTTCGAAGCGCTACTCGCGCGAGGCGCTCGAGCAGGCCAAGCGGAGCGGCGGCATCGGTGTCGCCGTCACGGGGAAGGGGAGCGAGGGCCTCGACCTCGCCGACTTCACGCTTCGCACCGTCGAGCAGGAGGCGTCGCGCGCCCACACCGTGAGCTACACCACGGCGCTGGCTCTGCTCGCCATGCTCGCCGCCGAGGTGGGCGGCGACACCGAGCTCCGCCACGCCCTCGATGGCCTCCCCGACCACCAGGCGCTGCTCCTCGGCCAGGAGGCGTGGGAGGATCTGGCCCGGCGCTTCGCCGACCGGCGCCGCTACTACTTCGTCGGCGGCGGGCCGAACACCGCGACGGCTCTGGAGGGCGCGCTCAAGATGAGCGAGGCCACCTACGCGGCCGCGTTCGGGTTCAACTGCGAGCAGTTCCTCCACGGGCCGTGGGCGGCGATGACGGCCGCGGACCTCCTCGTCCTCGTGGCGCCGAACGGGCCTTCCCGCGCGCGCTGCCTCGACGTCGCCCGCGCGGCGCGTGAGGTGGGGACGCCCGTGCTCGCCGTCCTCGGGGAGGGCGACCGCGAGCTGGCCGCGCTTGCGGCCGAGACCATCGAGATCCCCCCGGTGCCCGAGCTGCTGTCGCCGATCCTCACCGTCGTCCCCCTTCAGCTCCTCGCGTATCATCTGGCCCTCGAGCTGGCGACGAATCCGGACGCGATGCGCGCCGACGAGCCGGCCCACGGCCGAGCGCGGGAAGCCTTCTCCCTCTAGCAGGCGCTCCGGCATGAACGGCGGCAGCCACGAACGGACCCTCGAGATGATGGAGCTGTTCGCGCGCGAGGTCATGCCCCATTTCCGCGAGGACGCGGGCGTCGACGAGACGGCCGGCGTGGGGAGACCGGCATGAGATTGCAAGATCGGGTGGCCCTCGTGACGGGTGGGGGATCGGGGATCGGGCGCGCCATCGCGCTGCGCTTCGCCGGGGAGGGCGCGCGCGTCGTCGTCAACGACGTCAAGCTCGCCGCCGCCGAGCAGGTCGTCGGCGAGATCGCCGCGGCGGGTGGCCGAGGCCTCGCCATCCGGGCCGACGTCGCCGACAGCGGGCAGGTGCGCGCGATGTTCGACGAGGCCGAGCGCACGCTGGGCGGGCTCGACGTCCTCGTCAACAACGCGGGGATCGGCACCACGTCGAACAGCGAGGGGCGACAGCTCCGCGAGAAGGCGGACGCGCGCATCCATGGAGATCCTCGGCGGCCAGGGGATCCAGACCCACCTCGACGTGATGGAGCACATGACCGACGAGACCTGGCACCGGATGATCGGCGTGCACCTGAACGGCACGTTCTTCTGCACGCGCGAGGCGCTCCGGCTGATGAGCCGGCGCAACCGCGGCGTCATCGTCAACCTCTCGAGCGTCGCGGCCCTCATGGGCCTCGAGAGCGTCCCCCACTACAGCGCCGCCAAGGGCGGGATCCTCGCCTTCACCCGCGCCGTGGCCCGCGAGGTGGCCTCCCGCAACATCCGCGTGAACGCGATCTGTCCCGGCTACATCGACACGCCGATGACGGAGGGGATGACGGCGCTGATGCGCCGGGCCGTGCTGAGCCGCACGCCGCTCGGCCGCTGGGGCGAGCCTGACGAGATCGCGGCGACGGCCCTGTTTCTCGCCTCCGACGACAGCTCCTTCATCACCGGCCAATGGATCTCCCCCAACGGCGGCCTGTTCATCGGCTAATGGGGTCAGGCTTTGACTTCTGAACAACCTCGAGGCGTCGCCGAAGCAAGGAGATCAGGGTCAGGCTAACTCCTCGAACTGCTCGACGCTGAGGCGAGCATCACCGTTGCCCTCCGAGCTATTCGATGACCTGGTCCGCGCGGAGCAACAGTGACGGCGGGATCGTCAGGCCGAGCGCCTTGGCGGTCTTGAGGTTGATGATGAACTCGAACGTCGTCGGCTGCTCCACGGGGAGGTCGGCAGGCTTCGTCCCCTTGAGGATCTTGTCCACATAGGTCGCGGCCCGCCGCCAAAGATCGGGGAGGCTCACCCCGTAGGACATGAGCCCGCCAGCGTCCACAAAAGCGCGGAACCCATATATCACCGGCAATCGGTGCCTCGCGGCGAGCTCCGTGATCCTGCCGCGGTGGGTAAGGAAGAGTGGCTGTGGCGATACGATGAGCGCGCCGCCGCGCTCCTTGCTCATCGCGGCGAACACGCGGTCGATCTCGCCGAGCTCGCGCACTTCGGCGTACCGGAGCTTCAACCCGAGCTTTTCGGCCGAGGCTTGCATCTCGCGCCGATAGAGTATGGACACCGGCATGTGCAAATCGCTGAGGTATCCCACGCGGGAGATCTTCGGAGCCGCCTCCTTGAGCAGCTCCATCCATTTCCCCGGGAATCCCGCATCGATGGTCAAAGACAATCCAGTGACGTTTCCGCCCGGCCGGGCGAGGCTTGCCACAAGCCCGTATCCGACAGGATCAACCATTCCGATGAAGACGATCGGTATGGTCTGCGTCGCATTCTTGGCTGCTACCGTCGATGGCCCGGAGGCGACCATGACGTCCACCTTGAGCCCGATCAACTCGGCGACCAGCTCGGGAACGAGTTCCATTTTGCCGTGAGCGTATCGGTATTCGACCGCGACGTTCTGGCCCTCGACATAGCCGACCTCTCGCAGCCCCTGCCGGAATGCCGTGACGTGGGGCTCAGTCGGAGACGCTGGTTCCGACACGACAAGGACGCCGATGCGAGGCACCTTGCCCGCCGGCTGCGCCTTGGCGACGAGCGGCGCGGCGAGGAGGCCGAGAGCGAGACTGCCGATGAATCTCCGGCGATCGATCACGGGATCACCTCATCCGCCCGTAACAGCAGGGACTGTGGGATCGTCAGCCCGAGCGCCTTCGCGGCGTTGAGATTGATCACCAGCTCGAACTTCGTCGGCTGCTCGACGGGCAGGTCGGCCGGCTTGGCGCCCTTGAGGATCTTGTCGACGAAGATCGCTGCCCGACGCCAGATCTCGATGATGTCCGCGCCATAGGAGATCAGCCCGCCGGCCTCGACCAGCGGCCGGAGTCCATACATGGCGGGGAGCCGGCTCCTGCCGGCCAGCTCCGCGATTCGCCGGGCTTGCGGGAAGAGGAGCCCGCCCGCGAGCACGAGGAGAGCGCCGGCCCGCGCGTCAGTCGCCGCTCTGAAGGCCCCTTCGATCTCGCCGGCGTCTCGAATCTCGAGCGACAGCAGCTTCCAGCCTCGCTCCCGGGCGGCGGCTTCGGCCGCCTGCCACTGCAGAAGGCCGGTCCGATCCCAGAGGACTGCCACCAATGCAGCAGTCGGGACGAGCTCCTTGAGCAGCTCGAGTCGCTTCCCGGTCACCTCTACCGCCTGATTGCTCAGACCCGTGAAGTTCCTGCCCGGGTGACCGAGGCTCTGGACGAGTCCGTCGCCCACAGGGTCGACGGCGCCCGCCATGACGATAGGGATCGTCGAGGTTGCCTGCTTGAGTGCGGGCAGCATCGGCCCTGCGGCGACAATCACGTCGGCCTGGAGACGGACCAGTTCGGCGGCCAGAATGGGGAAGCGCTCGGGTCTGCTTTCGCCTGCGCGAGGTTCGGTCACGAAATCCTGTCCATACACGTAGCCGAGCTCGCGCAATCCGCGCAGGAGCGCGTTGACCTGAGGGAACCGGGCCTGGGGCCCGACCATGTCGGAGGTCGTGCCAGAGTTACCGAGGATCCCGATCCGATAGACCTTGCGCGCGGGCTGGGCGGGGGTGACGCCGGGGCACTGCGAGGGTCGCGAGGGCGAGGCTGCCGATGAAGGCACGCCGGTCCATCACTCGATGACCTGGTCCGCGCGGAGCAGGATCGACAGCGGGACCGTGAGCCCGAGCGCCTTTGCCACGCGCATGTTCACGACCAGTTCGAACTTCGTCGGCTGCTCGACGGGCAGGTCGGCGGGCTTGGCGCCCTTGAGGATCTTGTCGACGAAGACCGCCGCGCGCCGCCAGATGTCGATGAGATCCGCGCTATAGGAGATTAGCCCGCCGGCCTCGACATAGAACCCGAGTGAATACATGGCGGGGAGACGGCTCTTGGCAGCCAGCTCCGCGATTCGCCGGGCTTGCGGGTCCAAGAGCCCACTCGCGAGCACGAGGAGAGCGCCGGCGCGCGCGCTAGTTGCCGCCTTGAAGGCCCCCTCGATCTCGCCAGCGTCTCGAATCTCGAGCGACAGCAGCTTCCACCCCCGCGCCCGGGCGGCGGCTTCGGCCGCCTGCCAAGACGCGAGGCTGGCCCGATACCAGAGGACCGCCACTGGCGCCGCACCCGGGACGAGCTCCTTGAGCAGCTCGAGTCGCTTCCCGGTCGTCTCTACCGTCTGAAGGCTCAGCCCCGTGAAGTTCCCGCCCGGCCGCCCGAGGCTCTGGACAAACCCCTGGCGCACTGGGTCGCCGGCGCCCCCCATGACGACGGGGATCGTCGAGGTCGCCTGCTTCAGCGCGGGCAGCATGGGCCCTCCGGCGACGATCACGTCCACCTGGAGACGGACCAGCTCGGCCGCGAGGTTGGGGAAGCGCTCCGGCCGGCCCTCGCCCCCGCGAGGCTCGGTCACGAAATGCTCGCCATACACGTAGCCGAGCTCACCCAATCCGCGCAGGAGCGCGTTGACGACTGGGTTTCGGGGCTGAGGCCCGACCATGTCGGAGGTCATCTGGGCGGGTCTGAGGATCCCGATCCGGTAGACCTTGCGCGCGGGCTGGGCGCGGGTGGCGCGCGGCACCGCGAGGGTCCCGAGGGCGAGACTGCCGATGAAGGCGCGCCGGTCCATCACTCGATGACCTGGTCCGCGCGAAGCAGGATCGACGGCGGGACCGCCAAGCCGAGCGCCTTCGCCGCGCCCATGTTCAGGACCAGCTCGAATTTTCGTTTTCGAGCCGTCATGATTTCCCCGGCAGACTCCCAGAACTAGGGGAGCGTCAGGCGTTCGACCCTGAGCCCAGGTACCGAGCGGAAGTGGGCTTCGTCCAGAGGACCGACGACCACTCCGAAGCCGAGATGGAGGGCGGTGGCCGCTCGGCGATCGGCAACCCGAAGTCCACGACCGGGACCTTGGCGAGCAGGGCATCGATCTTGGCCCTCCGGCTCGCGGCGCGTGCGGTACTCCGGGCGAAACGAACCCCCGTGAGCAGCTCGGCACACACGATGGCGGGCAGCGCCGCCGGTTCGTTGCCGAGCGTGGAGAGGGCCGATTCCCACGTCGCCGAAGCGCGCTCCGCGGCCACGAGCGCGCTGGTGTCGATCACGAGCCCCACGGATCGTCGGGTGGGCGGTCAGCGTTTCCGATGCGCTCGAGGTCGTCGGCGAACCCACGATCCGGCTTGCCCACGCCACGCCATGCGGCAAGGGCCTCGCGCAGAGTGGTCGTGGCCTTGCCCGGTACCGGCACCAGTCGAGCCACTGGATCGCCGTTCCGCTCGACGAGGAATGAATCGCCCCGGTAGCGCACTCGGCTGAGGATATCGCCCAGCCGACGGGCCAGCTCGGTCGCCGAGATCGCCCTTCCATGCCCAGCATTCTACAGTGCCCGCCGGCTCATCTTGATCGTGCACGGCGACAAGGTGTCGCCAGCCGGAGATCAGGCCCGGCAGCCTGCCGGAGGCGCGTCGGGGGCGCGTCGGGGAACCAGCGTGCAGGCGTATGTCGCGGGCTGCTTGCGGTACTGGTCGAGCGTGGCCTGCAGGCGCGCGAGGGTCCGGTCGCGCTTTGCGAGGCCGACGCCGTAGATGGCGAGGTCGTTGACGAGGCGGGTGTAGAAGACGTGGGGCGCGTCGCCGCCGTCACGCATGCAGGGCGACGGCTTCTGCGCGAGGCGCAGCAGCGGGCCGAAGGCGTCCACGTACGCCGCCAGCACCGGTTCGTCGCGCAGGTCGCGCGGGATCTCGGGGAAGCGTGCGAGCAGCTCGTCCACCGGCATCGAACCGGACGCGCGGCGGCTGTTCTCCAAATCGGGCGACACACGGATCTGCATGGGCGTTACCTCCGCGCCGATTATAATCCGAACCCTTGAGTACGCGAACGACGCTGGACGAGAGGCTACGCCAGCTCTATCCCGGCTCGTCGGGGCGGACGCGAAAGCGCTGGCTCACGGAGGGGCGGGTGCGCGTGGGCGGGCGCGTCGTGCGCCGGGGCGACGTCCCGCTCGCGGCCGATGATCGTGTCGAGCTGGGGGCGCCGCCGGGGCCCAGCTTCCCCTCCGGCCTCGGCTTGGTCCACGAAGACGAGGATCTCATCGTCGTGGACAAGCCTCCCGGGCTGCTCACCATCGCCACCGAGCGGGAGCGGGAACGCACCGCCTACCGCCTGCTCGCGAACTACGTGGGCAGCTACGGAGCGTCACGCGGGGGAAAGGGGCGTGGAGCGCCGCGGCTCTTCATCGTCCACCGCCTGGACCGCGAGACATCGGGGCTCCTCGTCTTCGCCAAGTCGGCCGCCGCCAAGCGCCGGCTACAAAGTCAGTTCGAGGCGCGGACGGTCGAGCGGCGATACGTGGCAGTGGTCGAGGGGCGAGTGGCCGACGAGCGCGGCACACTCAAGTCGCGTCTGCGCGAGGACAGGACGCTGCGCGTGCGTCCGACGCGCGATCGGGCTGCGGGGCGTGAGGCGATCACGGACTACCGGGTGATCGCGCGTGGGGCGGGGACGACACTGCTCGAGCTATCCCTCGTGACGGGACGGCGCGCTCAGATCCGCGTCCAGCTCGCCGCGCTCGGCCATCCCATCGCCGGCGATCGCGCTTACGGTGCCTCGCGCGATCCGCTGCGCCGACTGTGCCTGCACGCCACGCGGCTCGGCTTCGCGCATCCCCGCGGCCACCGCGTGAGCTTCGA
>JBGPYK010000186.1:0-5470 GCA_041493245.1 Methylomirabilia bacterium
CAGGTCGAGATCAACTGGCTTCTGGTGGATCGCGCGCGGCGTCGAGGACGGGTGGTGCGGCTCAAGGGTGGTGATCCCGCCATCTTCGGACGACTGGCTGAGGAGATCGACGCCGTGCGAAGCGCCGGCATCGCGTTCGAGATCGTCCCCGGCGTCACCGCCGCCACCGCCGCGGCGGCCCGCGCCGGCATCTCCCTCACCGAGCGTGGCCGGGCCTCGATGCTGCTCCTGGCGACGGCGACCGACCACACGGGCCGCACGTCGAGCGGCCTCGACTGGGACCTGCTGGCCCGCGCCGAGGGCACGCTGGCGTTCTATATGAGCGTCCGGTCGCTGGAGGAGATCACGGCGTCGCTGACCGCACTCGGCCGTGATCCCCGCGAGCCCGCGATCCTGGTGGAGCGCGCCGGCACCGCCGCCGAGCGCATCATCGCTGGCCGTCTCGGCGACATCGCCGCCGCCGCTCGCGCCGCGGGTGCTCAGTCTCCCGCGGTGCTGATCACCGGGCCGACGGTGGCGACCGCCTCCGCGCCTCTCAGCGTACGGCGCGTCCTGGCCGAAGCGGCCTCGATCCCCGTGACGGTCGACGCCTGACCGTGGCGGATTACTTCCCGGCGTTCCTCGACCTGCGCGGGCGGCGCTGCCTCGTCGTCGGCGGCGGGGTCATCGGCGAGCGCAAGGTGAGGGATTTGGTGGACTGCGGTGCGCGTGTGACCGTCGTGAGCCCTGCGCTCACGCCGGGCCTCAGCGCACTCGTGGCGTCAGGCCTCGTCGCCCATCGCGCGCGGAAGTTCCTCCGCTCGGACGTCCGCGACTGCGCCGTTGTCATCGCGGCGACGGGCAGCGTGCGCGTCGACGACACCGTGGCCACGGAAGCGCGCCGCCGCAACGCGCTCGTCAACGTCGTGGATCGCCCCGCCCACTGCGATTTCATCGTCCCGTCGGTGCTCCGCCGCGGCGAGCTGCAGATCGCCGTCTCGACCGGTGGGCGCAGCCCTGCGCTCGCGCGCGAGATCCGCCGGCGCCTCGAGCCGCTGTTCGGGCCCGAGCTGGGCGAGGTGGTCGAGCAGGTGGGGCGGGAGCGGGCCAGGGCACGCGCGGCGGCACCGACGCCGGCGGGCCGCATGGCGGCGGCAGAGCGCGTGGTCGCCCTGACGCTCGCCGGCCTTGGCGGTGCGAACTCTGAACTCCGCGGCCGAGCTCATCTCCTGGTGCGCTGACGGTAGGCGGCGATCGCGTTTTTGAGGTCCGCGTACTCCTCGCAGGGAATGAGGCAGATCCTCTGCAAGGTGGCGAGATGCTCCTCCGCCTTCGCCAGGTCGTTGACGATGAGATAGGCCTCGCCAACGTACTCGTGCGCACCGCGATGCCGGGGATTGAGATCGAGCGCGCGCCGGTAATGCTTGAAAGCCAGCTCGAGCTGCCCGGTGTGGCGATACGCGTAGCCGAGGTAGTTCTGGACGTCGGCGTTGCGCGTGTCGCGGAGCGCGGCGGAGGAGAGCGACCTGATCGCGGCATCCCAGTTCTTCGCCTCGATGGCTGCTCTCCCCGCCGCGAAATCCGGGTCGAGTTGCGCTCCGGCCGGCGCCTCGTCGGTCGGGTCGGCGATGGCCGGCGCCGGCAGCAGAGCCAGCCCGAGACCGAGAAGCACGCCCGAAACGCTGACCCCGATCACGCCGTCACTTGCTCGTCGGTCGTTGCTTGAGCTCGCGCAGCTCGGGGCGGTCGCTGTCCGCCTTGCGCGTGAGGCCCGTGAGCTTCTCGAAGTACTCATGCGCTTTTTTCGTGTCGCCGGCCGCCGCGGCCGCCTTGGCCGCGCCGTAGAAGCCGCGTAGCCGCATCACTGCGTTCTTGAGCGAGGCCTCGTATTCCTTCAGCGCCGCTTTCGCCTGGCCCTGCGCCATGAGCATGTCGCCGAGCAGCTCACGCATCGGATAGAGACGATTCTCCATCGCGACGTGTTTTTCGCTGGCGTCCTCGAGATCGGCGGCGGCGCGCATGAACTTCAGCGCCTCCTCCTTGGTGCCCCGGGCCTGGGCGACCCAGGCCTGGGCGGCGAGAATCTGGACCTCGACCTGACCCGCCCAGTACGGCTGACTCGCCTTCTCCAGCGACGTGCGCAGCTCGTTCAGCGCGTCGATGTCGGCCTGCGCCGCGGCGAGATCATCGCTGCGGGCGGCGCCCAGCGCGCGCGCGAAGTGCGTGATGGCCTTCGCCTGAGGAGCCTTAACGATGTCCAGCACCTGAAGGGCCGCCGCTCCTTTCCAGTCCTGGCGCTCCAGCATGTAGCGCGCCGCCACTGCCGCCGCGCCGCACTCGGTAACGTAGCGCGACGCGAAGATCTTCTTGACCCCAGCGACTTCCTCCGCCAGCGCCTTGGCCTTGCCGTCCTGGCCGAGCTGGAGGTAGGCGTACTGCATGAAGTCCCACGAGTGCGGGATCGCCCCATAGATGCCGTCGAGCTTGTTCCGGGCCGCGTATTCGTTGCTGGCGGCCACCGTCCGAGTGTTCGCCGCGATCGAGGGCTCCCACATGCCGACCATCGAGTAAATGTGCGAGGGCATGTGCAGCGCGTGGGGCGCCGACGGCGCGATCTTGGCGTACTTGTTGGCGGCGGGAACGCCGCGCTTGGCGATCGGCGCGAAGTCGTAGCTGTGGATGAGGTAGTGCGTGGCGCCGGGATGATCCGGGTACTTCCGGTCGATCGGCTCCAGGATCTGGATGGCCTTCACCAAGGGATCCATGCTCTTGTGATCGAACGTCTCGTTCAGCGCAAGGGCCCAGAAGATCTTGGCCTCGACGTCATCCGGGTACTTCTTGGACAACGCCTCCATGGCCTTTTCGTAGTTCTTGGTGCGGGTGTCCTGGTCGACCTTGTCGTGATCTTTGTAGAACTCCTTGAGGGCGCCGAGCCAGTCGCGCTCGTGCTCGGTCTTGGCGCCGATCGCTTCGCCCTTCTCGATGGCGTCGAGCCCGCGCTTGAGCGTGGCGGCATCGAACGGCCCCACGAGCGGGTTCGGGCGCTGGCTGACGGCAATGCCCCAGTAGGCGATGGCGCAGCTCGGGTCGGTCTCGGGAATCGCCGAGAACGCCTTGATCGTCTCGGGGAAGAAGAACGAATGCAGCATCGCCAACGCGCGTTCGAACTGCTTCTGTGCTTCCGGCGAGCACGAGGTCTTGAAGAGGACCCGGCCAAGCTTCTCAGGGCGGCGGGCTCGGTTGGCCGGATCGGCATCCGCCCACACCGATGCGACGAGCAGCAGCGAAGCTATTCCTCCAGCCACCCAGCTCAGTATGGATTTCATCGCTGGCCTCCCTCGGCACCTCTGGTTTGGGATTTCGACCACCTTGGGACTGGCCCTGTATTATTCACCGGGCGGGCGCTCTGTCAAACACCGGGTCGTCTCCCCACTTGCCGTCGCCGTTGACCCGCAGAAATCGACGGCAGCGAGCATCGACAGGGTCCGGGAGCTGGCACGGCCTCGCGGATCGCGCCCAGCACCTCACCCGCGTTCATCATCGGCGCCTTTGCTCTCGCGGGCGGTGACGTACGCGCGCCAGCCGCCGTACGCCGTGATCTCCGTCATTCCCTGACAGAGCGCGGGCTCGCCAAGCACACCCAGCGCCTCGCTGCCGTCCTCCAGCCGGACCTTGCCGATGCAGAGGCCCGGCGGCTCCTTCATGAGGATGGTCGCCAGCCCCTCGGGAGGAACGGACCACACCTCGACGGCGATCGCGGCGCCGCCCTCGTCTACGCGGATCATCGCGGGATGGCGGTCGCCGATGGACCAGAGCCGGTACACCGGCGCGGTGCGCGTTTCGCGGACGAAGCTCGCACCGGCCGTGACGAGGTTGTCGTTCAGCTCGAGCCCGCGCATCAGTGTGCCGTTGACGGCGAGGAGGACGTTCACGTGCGCACTTCTTCGACGAGATGGCAGGCGGCCAGGTGGTCGGGGCCCGCGGAACGGAGCGCCGGCATTTCCACGCCGCAGCGGTCGAAGCCGTCGGGGCAGCGTCCGTAGAAGCGGCAGACGGTGGGCGAGGGATCGATGGGGCTCCGCGGCTCGCCGCCGAGCCGGATCCGCGCGCGCCGGTTCCCGGGGTCGAGCACGGGGATCGCGGACACAAGGGCCCGGGTGTAGGGATGTTGTGGCCGGTCGAACACCGCGTCGACGGGTCCCGACTCGACGATGCGGCCGAGGTACATCACCAGCACGCGGTCGCTCAGCAGCCGGACGAGGTTCAGGTCGTGGGAGACGAAGAGATACGTCATCCCGAGCCGGCGGCGCAGATCGGCGAGCAAATGGAGGATGATGGCCTGGACCGAGACGTCGAGCGCGGACGTTGGCTCGTCGAGCACGAGCAGGGTGGGATTTACGGCGATGGCGCGCGCGATGCCGACGCGCTGCTGCTGGCCACCGGAGAGCTGATGGGCGAAGCGGCCGAGCAGCTCGCGCGGCAGTCCCACCAGCTCGGCGACTTCCTCGACGCGCCGGCGCAATGCGGTGCGGTCAGCGACGTGGGCCAGGCGCCGGAGGGGTTCGGCGATCGTGTCGAATGCGGTAAAGCGGGGGTTGAGACTATCGGCGGGGTCCTGGAAGACCATCTGGATCTGCGCCCGCTCCGGGGTGCCGGCGAAGCGCCGGGCCGGCACGACGCCGATGTCGCGTCCCTCGAAGATGACGCGCCCGCCGCTGGGATCGAGCAGTCGCGTGACGAGGCGGACGAGCGTGGACTTGCCGCAGCCCGACTCGCCGACGAGACCGACGCACTCGCCGCGCGCGATCGTGAAGTCGACGCCGTCGACGGCGTGCAGAGACTGACGCGTCCCGCGGACAGGAAAGTGCTTGCTGAGCTGCTGGACCTCGACGAGCGGCCCGGTGGCCGACGCGGCGGAGATGTCGAAGACGTCGTTCGCCGTCGGCATCGTCATCACAGGGGGACTCGACAGGCCACCGTGTGGCCGGGCCCGACCGTCAGCCGCGGCAGCGGCGGCTCGTCGCAGGCGGGGATGGCGCGCTCGCAGCGCGAGCGATAGCGACACGGGAGCAGCGCGCTACGCAGATCCGGCACGGCGCCGGGGATCGGACGGAGATCGGCGAGCGCCACGCCGGGCCGCGGGGTCGACGCGATGAGTCTGGCGGTGTAGGGGTGGCGCGGCGACGCGAACAGCTCGGCGGTCGGCGCCGTCTCGACCACGTGGCCGGCGTGCATCACGACGATGCGGTCGCAGCGCTCGCCGACGAGCGCCAGATCGTGGGTGATGAGGACCATCGCCATCCGGTTCCGGCGCGCAAGATCCTCGATCAGCTCGAGGATCGCCGCCTGCGTCGTCACGTCGAGACCCGTCGTGGGCTCGTCGGCGATCAGAAGCGCGGGCGAGCAGGCCACCGCGAGCGCGATCATTACGCGCTGGCACATCCCGCCCGACAGCTCGAAGGGGTAGGCGTGATAGGCGCGGGCGGGGTCG
>JBGPYK010000378.1:0-3579 GCA_041493245.1 Methylomirabilia bacterium
AACGCGTTCAGCACACGCGGGCGATTGATCGTGACCCACGCCACCTGATCCTTCACCTCATAGAGGATGTCGCCGTGGGTCTTCTCATTCCTCTTCCCGTTCTTGCCGTTGGACGTCTTCGCGGGTCGTTTGGCCATGTCTCCCCCAATCACGCGTAGCAGGCCGCTGGCCAACCCTATCACGCTCCGATCGCCCTCTACGCGGCGTACTTTCGCAGGTGAGTCGCGTCGATGGGTCGTGGGAGGCGATCGATGTTCGTGTAGGGCGGGGGCTTGTCCCCCGCCGCTCGCTGACCGATGAGAGATGGCGCCGGCGGGGGACGAGCCCCCGCCCTACAGATCCACAGAGCCTGTCCGACGCCAGTGAACATCGATCATGAGTAGTTCACACTACGGCTGTTCCGCAGAGCGGATTGCGCGGAGAACGACCGCCGGGTCCACTCGACGCCGGAACCTGACGACCAGCGCCCCGAGTGGAAGGTCTGCTTCGGCACAGTTGCGGGCCTCATCGATGCACAGGATCAGTTTGGCGACGCGGGCCTCCCGGTACAGGGCGAGTTTCCGCGCCACGTAGTCCGGCGTCCAGAAGCCCACGATCTCCAAGAGCCACCGCCGGCCCGGGTCGGAGCGGTCTTGGAGGGCAAAATCCGGAAAGATCAGCGTGCGCTCGGCAGCGATCGGCTCGGGCTCGCGAACCACATCCCACTCCGGCGCGAGCCGTCGGAACTCCCGGGCGAAACGCTCCTCGATATGGCTGTCGTATTGGCGCGGCGCGCTGGCGGGAAAGATCGGATCGCCCGTCGCGAGCTCCAAGATGAGGCGGCGTCCGTCGAGCACACATTCCGCGTGCAGGCGGAAGCGTGGGCACCACACCAGGAGAGGGATCAGCTCGCCCAGCGCACGACCGTAGAGCCGGGTGTTCCGAAACAGCGCGAACGGCCCCGAGATCTCCAATGACGCGCCCCCAGGCCCGGCCCGCTCGACGACGGCGCAGATCAGTCCACGCCACTTCGCGTGGCGGACCAAGACCCGCGTGTTGCCCTCCACCTCGATCCTGACGGAGGTCGCGTGGAACAGGAGCCCCTGAACCAGCGCGAGGTTGCTCCGGAGCCCCAGTTCTGCCGCCGACACGGGCTGCCCGGGCGCGCTGACGAGCCGTTCGCCAGGAAGGTCGGCAAACAACGAATCCCGCAGATCGGCCACGGCCACCCCGAGTGAGGCGGCGACCTTGGACAGGACGGTCGGTGAAGCATCCAATGCCCGGGCCGCCTCCGCGAAGACCAGCGAGCGCGCTCGCCTGGGCGGGACGACGGCCGCGTTCCGATGGCCACGCCGGAGCCGCGCGAGAACCTGAACGGCCAGTTTGAGCTTCGCCGGCGGGCTCTCGCAGGGTAGCGGCTCGCGTAACCGGGTATCCAGCTCGCGCTGGGGCCGTCCGATGAACCGCTCGTGCTCCTCGAGGAGGGATCGCAGCCACGGGTGGTCGTGCTCCAAGAGGAAGTGAGGGACCACCACGGTCCCTGCCGTGCTATAGCTGACCAGACGATCGGGTAACAAGACCGCGGCGCCTCCTCCGCGCCTGACCGACTTCGGCGGTGTTCCGCGTGACCAGCTCGTACACGACGGCGCGCTTGCCCTCGCCCGGCCGCAGCAACCGGCCGACCCGTTGCACGTGCTCGCGCTCTCCGAGGGCGCCACCGACGACGACGGCGACGTCCGCGTCAGGAACGTCAAGCCCTTCGTTGAGGACCCGGGCCGACACGAGCGTGCGGAGATCGCCGCGGCGGAAGCGATCGAGGACGTCGTCGCGCTCTTGACGGCCGATGTCGCAAGTGAGTGGCATCACGAGGTGCTCGCGCGCAATCGCATAGGCCGTGTCGTTGTCCGCGGTGAAGACCAGCACCCTGGAGTCTCGGTGGCGTTCGAGCAGGGGTCGCAATGCGCGACGCTTGGCGCGCGTGAACGAAAGCAGCCGTCGCATCTGTCGCCACGCCGCCAGCGCGCGACGACCGGCGGCGGTGCCGGCGGAGTGCCGGCTGAAGTCCGCCCACGTGGCGTCCGGCGCGATCCGCCGGAACTCTGTGTAGGCGCCGTTGAAGAGCGCACTCAGGTTCGTGTAGGCGGAGCGTTCCTCGCGAGAGAGGTCGAGGTACAGCACGATCGCGTCGAAGCTGGCGAGGAACCCGCCGGCGAGGTCGCCGACGGCGAGCTCGAACACCGTCGGTCCCACGAGCTCGGCCAGGCACGCCACTGCGCGGGCGTCACGCGGAGGCGTTGCCGTCAGGCCGAGACGGGCGTCCGCGATCGTCATCTCGAGGGCCTCGTCACGAAGGCCACCGCCAAAATGGTGGACCTCGTCGACGATGAGAAGATCGAAGCGATCTCCGATCTCAGCCATGTGCCGATACGCCCCTTCGAACGTGGCCACCGTGACCGGCGCCACCCGTCGGACGCCGTCGCCATAGCACCCGATCGTGCCTCGATACACCGCGCTGATCTCCCGGGACCATTGATCGAGCAGGACACGGGTCGGCACCAGGCACAACGCGCTCAACTGCGTCCGCTGCATCACGGCCAGAGCCAGCCGGGTCTTGCCGCTTCCCGTCGGAAGCGCGACGACACCTCGTCGCCCCGCCAGTTCCCACGCCGACAGGGCCGCCTCTTGGTAGGACCGGAGATCGACGTTCGTCCACGCCTCTTGCATTGATCGAGGACGAGGCGAGATCCCCTGGAATGAGACGCCGCTCGCGCGGAGCCAACGCTTGAGGGCCGAGTACCCGGTGGCGGGCGCGCGATAGGCGCGTACGCGACGGTCCCAGAGGACCCCCGGTGCGGCAGCGAGGTCCACGCCGCTCGGTGGATCGGTCACCAAAATGGTCCCTCGGTCGAATCGCAGTGTCATCATGACCGGCGCGTCAGCGACGTCCGAGCTGACGTCTCCCTTCGGACCCTCAGCGACGATGAAAGTGGTGAAGAACGTTACCGTGCGTTGCTGGCCGCGCCAATGCCCAAAGATGGATACACGCGCCTCCTGGCGCCGCTATCCGCGCACAAGGTCCCGCAAGAGTGCCCCAGAAACGGAGAGGACTTGGTTTTGAGGTCCCAAGTCCTTGCAAGATGGCGCGCCCGGCAGGATGAATCCGGACACTGGTGCGAGGCCATTCTGATTCGGTCGGTCTGGAGCTTTAGACCGGAGGCAGTTCCTTGAACGGATTGAAGACCTTCAAGCCGGGTCGGCGGAAATCCTTGTCGTTTCCCGTCACGATCGTCAGGCCGTGACGCCGGGCGGTGGCGGCGATGTAGCCGTCCTCCACAGGCATGCGCTGCCCGTGCTTCTCCAGCAGGTGCTCCTGATCGGCCCAGACATGAGCGACCGAGACGTTGAAGCCGAGAATGCGGCCACCGAGGGCGTCCACCAGCCTCCTCAGCCAATCCTGCAAGTCCCGACGCTGACGACCCTCTTTCGACCGCACCCAGTACGCAAGCTGAGCGATGACGATGGCGCTGGTGAAGCACCGGTCGCGCTCCTGGTGCATCCAGGCGACCACGCGGGCGTCGCCATGGCGCTTAGCCGGCTGGC
>JBGPYK010000107.1:0-7175 GCA_041493245.1 Methylomirabilia bacterium
GACCTGGTCGTGATGGGCGCGCTCGGGATGGGCGCCGTCAAGGACAGTCAGCTTGGGTCGGTCACGGAGCGGTACGTCCGGAAGATCGATCGGGACACGCTCGTGGTCCGCAACACCGACGCCCTCCGTGACCAGCAGGACGCGATCGTCGTCTGCCTCGACGGCTCCCCGCAGTCGTTCAACGGCCTGAAGCTCGGCATCGCGCTGGCCAAGGCGCTCAACCGGCCCCTCCAGGCCGTGGCCGTCTACGATCCCTACCTGCACTATGCGATGTTCAACGGCCTGGTGGGCGTGCTGAACGAGAAGGCGTCGAAGATCTTCCGGTTCAAGGAGCAGGAGCAACTCCACGAGGAGATCATCGACACCGGTCTCGCGAAGATCTATCAGTCTCATCTAGAGATCGGTCGCAAGCTGGCCGCTGAAGATGGTGTGGACCTGTCGATCACGCTGCTCGACGGGAAATGCTTCGAAAAAATTCTCACCTTCGCCCGCAAGGAGCAGCCCTGGCTCCTCATCCTCGGCCGCGTGGGCGTGCACTCCGAGGCGCACGAGGTCGACCTCGGCTCGAACACCGAGAACCTCCTCCGCCTGGCCCCCTGCAACGTGCTCCTCACCGGCGGCACGTTCTACCCGCCGCTCGACGTCAAGGCCGAGGAGATCATCTCCTGGACGGAGGAGGCGGAGGCGCGCATGGAGCGCGTGCCATTACAAGTCAAGGGCGTGGCGCGCACCGCGCTGCTGCGCTACGCGATCGAGCAGGGCCACACCGTGATCACCAACAAGGTCATCGACGAGGCCATGGCCATCTTCATGCCGACGCGCATGGCGGAGAAGTTGCAGATCATGGCCGAGGATCTGGCGGTGGCGAAGCTGCGCGCGGAGAACCAGGCGGCGACGGCCATCTGCTCGATCTGCGGCTACACGGTCAAGGGCCCCAACCCCGTCGTGACCTGCCCCGTCTGCCGGGCCGGCGCCGACAAGTTCCAGATCATCTCGAAGGATGTGGTGGAGGCGATCGCCACGCAGGAGGGCGGCATCGAGGAGGAGGAGTCGATGCCGGGCGTGCAGGTCAAGTGGTCGGCCGACGCGCGCGACGCCCTGCGCGAGGTGACCGACGCCTACCTGCGCCGGCGCGCCAAGGCGCGCATCGAGAAGTACGCGCGCTCGCGCAAGATCCCCGTCATCACCTGCCAGGTCGCGCTGCCCATGATCGAGGAGACCGTTGGCCGCGACAAGCTCGGTGCCGGCTGGGACACGCTGCTCGCCAAGACGAAATTCGAGCCCGCGGAGATGCCGGGCGCCGCGACGGCGGGCGACTCGCGCTTCGCGTGGACCGAGGACGCGACAGCGCGCCTGAATCGCGTGCCCGCCGGCTTCATGCGTGACATGACGCGGGAGGAGGTCGAGAAGGCCGCGGGCGAGAAGGGCCTGACCACGATCGACCTCGCGGTGTGCGAGGAAGGCCTCGGACACGCGCGCGAGACCATGAACGAAGTCATCGCCGGCTACGTCTCGAACAAGAAACCCCGCTGAGGCTCGGACAATCCCCTCCCCCTTGCGGGGAGGGGTAGGGGTGGGGGTAGGGACCGCGCGGTCAGAGCAAGACCCTGGGGACAGGGACGAGCCGCTGGTGGACCGGATCGGTCGCGAGCGCGAATTCTTCGAGCGTCACAGCTCCGATCAAGCCCTGACACGCGAGGGGCCCTGCCAGGAAGATGGTTGGCATCTCCTCGCCGTTGAGCCGCAACAAGACATGCCCCATGGCATACGTCACGTCCTCGCCGCTGGCCAGCATAGCGGTCCGCCGCCAAGGCGTCGCAAGGCCCAGATGCCTGACTACCTCGCCCGGCAGCAACGTATACGTCGCGCCCGTGTCGACCAACAATTCAATTGCGAGCCGCTGCTGAGGCCGCTCGGGATTCGCGATGAATGCCTGAACGGAAAACGTGCTCACGCTTGCAACCTACCACGTGCCAACGCATCCTGGGAATGTCCACAAATGATGACATCTTGGGCTTCATGCCCGACCATGGACCCGCGAAGAAGTGGAGAAGGCAATAGGCCGCGCGGTCTAGAGGAGCGCGGGCGGAGCGGGAAGCAGCCGCTGGTGAAGGGGATTGTGGCCACCGACCGCTCACGGCGCCCAGCAGCGGCGTGGATTCGCGGGGGCCGGCGAGGAGATCGAGCACCAGGGAGTGCTCGCGGCGCTTCGGGTGGCTCATCGTCGTCTGGGCGGTGAACGTGCTCATGCCTGCAACCTACTACGCGCCGGCTGACGCCGGAATGCCCAGGAATGATCTCGCCCTCGTAGGGCGGGGGCTTGTCCCCCGCCGGCGGTGCCCCGTCGGCGACCAGGATGTCCAGGAATGATGACGCTCAAGCGAGCAGGCTGACGACAGGCACGAGCCGCTTGTTGACCGGGTCGGGCCCGGGAGACGGGGAGGAGTACTAGGGTCCGAGTGGCCGCAAACGGGCCGCCGCGAAGTACGACGTGGCGACGTATCGGTCCTCAGTGTCGGCGAACACCAACAGCGTCAGCTCGTTGCCCACTCCGGGAACGTGGGCATACTTCCGCGCGTAGGCGCGTCGCGAAGGATCCCATTTCGCCTCTGGGGTAAGCGGCGTTCCGTGGGGGCGCAGCTAGAGGAACGCAGCCGGGGCGGGAAAGAGCCGCTGGTGAACGGGATCGGCAGCGAGAGCGAACCCCTCGAGCGCGAAGGCGCCGAGCAGTGGATGACATCGCGGCGGACCAGCGAGAAAGACCGTCGTCCTTTCTCTGTCCCCCAGTCGGATCCGGACTTCTCCCATGCCGTAAACAACCCGTTCGCCGCTGGCCAGCTCTGCCGGTCGCTCTTCCAGGATAGGGAGCCGCAGCTCGGCGACAACCTCGGCGGGGAGCAGCGTGTAGGTCGCGCCGGTGTCGACGAGGAAATCGAGGACCACGGAGCGCTCTCGATGCTCGGGATGGATCAAGGTCGCCGAGACCGTGAACGTGCTCATGCGTGAACCCTACCACGCGTGGGCGCCACCGTGGAATGTCCATAAATCATGACAGCGCCACTTTCAAAGAAGAGCGGGCACGGGGAAGAGCTGCGGCTTGAATCGTCGAACCGAATTCCCCGAGGAGAGGGGATTAAAACAGGGACCGGATCTTGGTCCTCTTGGCGTATTCGAAGTTGGCGGTGCCCCCCACCCCTGCTCCTGCCCGCAAGGGGGAGGGGTGGGCGAAGCCGAGGGAGGTTTCTTGAAAATCGCTTGGCCCGTGTCAAGCGCCGTGCGAGACTGCGATATCCACTTCGATAGCGTGTGAGCTCCGAGGCGTTTGTTGACGACGTCCGAGACCGGCAACCACTACACCGCGTACTCCGTCTCCTGGAACCTCACGCAGCGGTGCAATCTCGAGTGCGCGCACTGTTACATGTCGGCGTTCGCCGGCGCGGACACGCGGGGGGAGCTGACGACGGCGGAGTGCCGGCGGGTCATCGACGAGATCGCGGAGATCAATCCCAACGTTTTCCTGATCCTCACCGGGGGCGAGCCGCTGCTCCGGCGCGACATCTGGGACGTCGCGGGCTACGCGGCCGAGAAGCGCTTCACCACCGTCTTCGGGACCAACGGCGTGCTGTTACGTGAGCGCGAGGCGAAGCTCATGCGCGAGCACCGCGTGCTCGGCGCCTCCATCAGCCTCGACTCGACGGACGCCAAGAAGCACGACGCGTTCCGGCATCTCCCGAACGCCTGGGACGGCGCGGTGCGCGCGACGCGGGTGCTCGCCGACGAGGGACTCGACTTCTCGCTCCACATGTCGGTCACCGACTGGAACGTCGGGGAGGTCCCCGCCATGATCGATCTGGCGCGGGACCTCGGGGCGAAGGTCCTGAACTTCTTCTTCCTGGTTCGGACGGGGCGAGGCCGGGACCTCACGGACATCGACGCCGCGGCGTACGAGCGGATCCTCACCTATCTGGCGAAGGTCCAGGGGGTGGGCGGCGGGCCGCCCTCGTTCATCCAGCGGCTGCTCGGCCGTGGTCCCGCGGCCCCGGACCCGGCGGACAAGTTCGAGGACCCGTGGTCGACGCCGGTGGGGCGCGCCGACGGGCTCTTGATCCGTGCCAAGTGCGCGCCGCACTTCCGCCGCATCCTCTACCAGCTCAACCCGTCGTCGCCGCTCCTCAAGAACTACGCCCACGGCTCGTGCCCCGCCGGCAAGTACTACTGCCGCATCACGCCGACGGGCGACGTGACGCCGTGCCCTTACATGCCCGTCGCCGCCGGCAACCTGCGCGAGCGGTCGTTCGCCGAGCTGTGGCGCGGCGCTCCCGTGTTCGACGACCTCCGCGCTGCGAAGCTCGGCGGACGCTGTGGCGCTTGCGAGTTCTCGAAGGTCTGCGGGGGTTGTCGCTGCCGGGCCTACGCGACGTACGGCGACTATCTGGCCGAGGACCCGGCCTGCGGTTACGAGCCGGGAGCGTACGGCGGCCAGATCATCGACCTGCCGGCCGAGGTGACGTTCGGGCTGCCCGTCGACTATCAGCTCCAGTGGGAACCGGCGGCGCGCGAGCGCCTGCAGGCGATCCCGTCGTTCGCGCGAGGAATGGTCGTGAAGGTGGTGGAAGCCTACGCGCGCGGGCGCGGCGAGATGACGATCACGCCTGCGTTGCTCGCGGAGGTGCGGGCGCGGAGGGGCGGGCGCTTTCGGCCGTCCGATCCGTGAGCGAGATCATCGACGCGAGGTTCCGGCAGGCGGCGTGGACGTACCTAGTCTACGGCGCTATCTACTGGGTGACGGCCCTCTACATGCAGCTCCGCGTATTCGAGGTGCGCGGGCCGCTCCTCGTGTGGTTCGGGATCGGCGCTCTCATCGCGCTTGGCGTCCCCTGGCTCTTGATTCGCCGGCGTCGCTGGTTCGAGCGGTGGATCCTCACCCGCCGCGACTTTGCGCGCATCCTGGCCGTCCTCGTCGCCGTCCGCGCGTTTGCCGTCGCCTGGCTCGCGCTTCGGGGCCCCGGCGGGATGCGGATGCCGAACCTCGGCGGCGGCGTCCCCACGAACGCGTGGGGCGCGTGGATGATGGCGCTCGTCGCCGCCGCCACCGCGGTGATGCTCGCGAGGGCGGGGTGGCAGTGCGAGCCGAGCGACGCCGCGGCGCGAGGCGAGCGGTGAAATGACCGAAAATAATCGGGAGGATTCGGCGTGAAGCGCTACCGCGACATCGCGGGCGACGGCGGCTCGAACGTCGCCGGCCAGGTCGCGGCCCAGCTCGACCGCCTGCGGCACCGCCTCGAGCCCGTGCGGTTCATCGTCGCCGTCGTCTCCGGCAAGGGCGGGGTCGGCAAATCGACGCTCACGGCCGGGCTCGCCTGCTCGTTCGCCCTCGACGGCTGGCGCGTGGCCGTCCTCGACGCCGACCTCAACGGGCCGTCGATGGCCAAGATCCTCGGCGCGCGCGGCGGCCGGCTCCACGTGAGCGGCGGCGAGATCGAGCCTCCGGCCGGCGCTCTCGGCGTCCGCGTCATGTCGATGGACCTGCTGCTGCCGTCCGACGCGGCCCCGCTGACGTGGGACGCGCCGACCCAGGCCGAGGCGCACACCTGGCGGGGGACGATGGAAGCCAACGCGCTACGGGAGTTCCTTGCTGACACCGCCTGGGGCGCCCTCGACGCGCTCGTGCTCGATCTTCCGCCGGGGACCGACCGCCTGGCCACGGTGGTGTCGCTCGTGCCCGGCCTGGCGGGGACGATCGTCGTGACGATTCCCTCCGACGTCTCGCAGCTCATCGTGAAGAAGTCGATCACTGTCGCGCGCGGGACGGGCGTCCCCGTGCTCGGTCTCGTCGAGAACATGGCGGGCCTGTTCCCCGGTCCCGACGTGGGCGCGCTCGCGCGGGAGGCGGGGATACCCTTCCTCGGCGCCGTGCCGTTCGACCGGGAGCTGGCCCTCGCCGCCGATCGCGGCGAGCCGTTCGTGCAGACGCGCGCGGGCAGCGACGCCGCACGCGCGCTACGCGCTATCGCCGGGCGCGTCCGTGGCGCCCTCGAGCGTGTGTCCGTCGCGGCGCGGCCGGAGCGGTGAAGGAGCGGGCGCGCTTCTGCCTGGCGTGCGGCGCGCGCCTGCGCGCGGTCAGCGAGCACGGGCGCCGGCGCCGCCGGTGCCCGCGTTGCGGCTGGACGTTCTACGACAACCCGGTCTTCGCCAGCGTGGCCATCATCCGCCGCCGGGGCCGCATGCTGCTCGCCAAGCGCGCCTACCCGCCGTACGCCGGGACGTGGGATCTGCCCGGCGGCTTCATCGAGGCCGGCGAGACACCGGAGGCGGGGATGCGACGCGAGCTGCGTGAGGAACTGGGTGTGGGCACGCGCCGGCTACGGCTTCTGGGCTTTGCAACCGACCGCTACGGGCCCGCCGGCTTCCCCGTGCTGACGGCGATCTACCGAGTGACCCTCGCCCCCGGCCCGATCGGATCCGCAGACGACGTCTCGGAAGTGCGCTGGTTCCCGGAAAGCAAGCTTCCCTTCAGAACCATCGCGTTCCCATCGCTCCGCCGGGCACTCAAATTGTTTCTAAAAACGTATGCAGGCCGATCAAAACGGGTCAGATGCTAGGCGGCGAAGGAGGGGCGACTGAGGCGTACTCCGAGTACGCCGCAGGGAGACCCCGACTGAGCCAACGACGCAGATGGCCCGTTTTCATCGGCCTCCGCGTCCGTTAGCAACTGACGCCGGGATCCAGGACGTAATTGGCGACCTTGAAGGTCTTCACGAAGTTGTCGTCCCACACAGCGAGGCGTATCGCCCCCAGCGCGGTCTCGCCGTCGAAGCCGAGCACCCGTGTCTTGGCCGCCATCTCGGTGATCGGGACGGCGCCGGCGAGATAGTCGCGGGCGGTGGCCTTCTCGATGAAGATGGCGATCGTCTCGTGGACCGGGCGGTCGCCGGTTCGCGGCACCTGCTTCATCCATTCGAGGACGAGGGTGAACCCGTCGAGGTCGGGATCGGCGGCGACGGCCGGATCCTTTGTCATTCGCCAGAGCAGAGGACCCACGTAGCGCGAGAACATCGCAGAGGCGCGATCTTCCACCCGGAGACGGGCGAACTCCGTCGACGGGTCCTGCTCGATGTAGATCCGCAGGGAGAGGTAGCGATCGTCGCGGTCGATGGACTTGGGCCGGAAGAACC